>CALUIQ010000178.1 GCA_944320735.1 uncultured Bacteroides sp.
GCGTTGGCAAAACCAGTACTACTGCCTTTTTAACACGAGTACGTCTACAAAGTCAGTAAGACATTAGAAATCGAACTCGTCTGTTTCTCTGCAATTGTTTATTGCAACCGGGTTTTCGAACTGACCCCATAATTGTACGTTCATATCGGTCGAACGCAAAAAGAGGAAAACCATTGCTGATTTTCCTCTTTCCATCGTGTGACCCGGGCGGGATTCAAACCCGCGACCTTCAGAACCGGAATCTGACGCTCTATTCAGCTAAGCTACCAGGCCTCATTTGCGGGGCAAAAGTATAAAAAATATCGGCATTCTCCTAATATTCCCACTTTTTTTTGCTACAAAACGTGAGGAACGCCATCCATACAGGATGTTAATACGAAAGAGAATCAAACAAGATACTACGCATTTTGATATTTTTTCAAGCAAATCTTCGACACTTATCAATATTTTATCTATATTTGCCGCTCAGAATATCAATACAATCTTAAAAAAGACACAGATTTTATGAGCTATTTAATAACTCCCCAATACTACACTCCCCTGCTGGACTTGAAGCAGACGGAGTTGGGTATCAAGCAAATCAAAGAGTTCTTTCAGCTGAACTTGTCGTCCGAGCTGCGTTTGCGCCGTGTCACCGCCCCACTGTTTGTCCTCAAAGGCATGGGTATCAACGACGACCTGAACGGTGTAGAACGCCCGGTATCCTTCCCCATCAAAGACATGGGCGACGCACGAGCTGAGGTGGTTCACTCATTAGCCAAATGGAAACGTATGACGTTGGCGGATTATCACATCGAGCCGGGCTATGGCATCTATACCGACATGAATGCCATCCGCGCTGATGAGGAATTGGGCAACCTGCATTCGCTTTACGTAGACCAATGGGACTGGGAACGTGTCATCACAGCTGAAGACCGACACATTGACTTCTTGAAAGAAATCGTCACCCGCATTTACGCCGCCATGATTCGCACGGAATATATGGTTTATGAAATGTATCCGCAAATCAAACCCTGCCTCCCCGAGAAGCTCCATTTTATCCATGCCGAAGAACTGCGCCAACTTTATCCCAACCTGACTCCGAAAGAACGGGAACATACCATTACAAAGAAATATGGCGCCGTGTTCATCGTAGGTATCGGCTGCGAATTGGGTGATGGCAAAAAGCATGACGGACGTGCTCCGGACTACGATGATTATACTACACCCGGACTGAACGGTCTTCCTGGACTGAACGGAGACCTCTTGGTATGGGACACGCCGCTGCAACGCAGCATCGAACTATCCTCTATGGGTATCCGTGTAGACAAAGAAGCCTTGTTGCGCCAACTAAAAGCCTCCGGCGAAGAGCGAAGATTAGAGCTATATTTCCACAAACGACTGATGAACGACACACTTCCCCTCTCCATCGGTGGCGGTATCGGTCAGTCCCGCCTTTGTATGTTCTACCTCCGGAAAGCACATATCGGCGAGATACAAGCCAGCATTTGGCCGGAAGATATGCGTACCGAATGCTTGAAGCACAACATACACTTGATTTAAACGACCGGTTTCAAGTGTAGATTGGCAAATAGCTTTCTCTTTCATCCTTACCAACTCTGCAGCATAGTGGTGCCCGGCATACGACAACCCTTCGCCGTACACATAGCCACACCACTCCATGCTGCAGAGGTTCGAGCCCTTGCGCTATGCAAAAAAGTATTACGGCTTCTATGCCGTGTTCCTGAAGGATACAAAATGCGGCGAGTTACGTCACGGTCGCCAATTTTTTAGAGTTATGACACTGCATCTCGGATTTCGGCATGCATTGTGATTTTGCTAAAGTATACTTTGCACTTTCGATGTTTTTATTTGGAATTCCTATGTATATTTTATAATTTTGCGGGAAATAGTTTGTTTATGGAAATCATCGAACGTCCCAAGTATCTCAACCATATCATTTCCCTATTGGGCAGAGATATGATAATTATCCTTGTCGGTCAACGCCGCGTAGGCAAGAGTTATATGCTCAAGCAGCTGCAGATTTGGCTTCAAATTCATCGAAGCACAGCCAATGTTGTATATATCAATAAGGAACTTTATGCGTTCAGGGACATTGCCTCTGCCGATGATTTGTATGAATATGCCGTGAACAATCTACCGGAAGGGGCTGACAATTATCTACTCATTGACGAAGTACAGGATATAACCAATTACGAAGATGCCCTGCGCAGTCTCCATGCTGAAAACCGGTGTCAAATCGTAGCTACAGGCAGTAATGCCTATATTTTCTCTTCAGAACTGAGCACTCGGCTTTCCGGACGGTATATTGAGGTTCCCATACACAGTCTCACATACCAAGAATTCCTGTGTTTCCATAAATTGGAAAATACAGACAAGAGTCTTTCGACCTATCTTCGTGTGGGCGGACTTCCTGGCCTTTGCCATTATGATATGGAGGATGAAAACCAAATAAGGGACTATCTTCAGGGAGTTTACAACACCATTATGTTTCGGGATGTTATCGCACGGGAGGAAATCCGCAACGTGACGTTCATTGAAAACCTCACCACATTTATCGCTGACAACATCGGCAAACTCATTTCTGTAAGGAACGTTGCCAACACCATGAAATCGCATGGCGAGAAAGTATCCGATATACTTACTTCCACCTACCTGCGCTATTTGTGCGGATCGTTTATCATTTCTCCCGTGCAGAGATATGACATCCATGGGAAACGTATCTTCGAGCAGAACAATAAATACTATTTTGCAGACCACGGCCTGCGTAACCTGCTTTGTGGGTTCAACCTGCGCGGCAGCATTGAGAAAGTAATGGAGAATGTCATCTTTCATCATCTTGTCACACAGGAATTCAAGGTGACGGTTGGCATCCTGCGAAATGGCGAGGTGGACTTCGTGGCTACACGTGGGGAACAGACACTCTATGTACAGGTAGTGTACCTGCTCGCTTCCGAAGAAACCATCTCAAGAGAATTCGGCAATCTGCGCGGCATACGAGACAACTATCCAAAATATGTCGTCTCAATGGATCCGGTCAGCGGTGGTCTTCCCGAATATCCGGGCATCAGGCATATTCATCTGCATGAATTCCTTATGACCGATTTTTAGTTCATCAAACTGAAATACTGACGAAAAACCAGACCTTGCCAAGCTCAAACCCACCATCTTCGATTCCTCCACCCTGATTTACCGCTCTGTGGGCGACAGCGTGGGGAAGGCCTGGCATTCGGGAAAGAAGTTCCAAACGACTACATTTGTCTAATAATAACCGTTCGATACAAGCCGTATAATCATTATTAATAATAAAATATGGATAATTATGTAACTGACATAGACGCAAAGTTGCCTGTTTTTATTTCTTTTCCAATTCACTCAAAATCTCTATCTTTGCCCTATAATCATTCATAAAAAACATTTTACTATGAAGAGAACCTGTTTTCTCCTCCTGCTAGTATTGGCAGGAACCCTTTGGTCTGCGAAAGCCGCTGATACAGTCTATGTACGCGAGACGCAAGTTCCTTTCTTGATAGAACGTCAGGACAACGTGCTGTTCTACCTGCGACTCAACGCCCGCAACAGCCAGAAACTTAACGAAGTCACCCTAAACATCGACCCGCAGGCCGCAGCGGCCATCGAATGCGTAAAGTTGTACTACGGAGGCACCGAGGCCTTGCAGGACCACCCGAAGAAGCGTTTCGCCCCGGTGACCTACGTGTCCGGCTTCACCCCCGGCAAGACCTTGGCCGCCAACCCGTCCTACTCCATCGAGTGCGCCCGGGTGGACAGCCCCTCCGGACAGACGACGCTGAAGTGTGACTATCCCTTGTTTCCAGGCTACAACTTCTTCTGGGTCAGCCTGCAGATGAATCCCGAAGCCACCACATTGGACACCAAGGTGAAGGTTCACTTCGTCTCCGCTAAGTTGGACGGGAAGGAAGCCCTTGCCGAGGTGGTGTCCCCGCAAGGCATTGAACACCGTATGGCCGTGGGTGTCCGTCATGCCGGCGACGACGGCTCGGCCGCCTACCGCATCCCCGGCCTAGTGACCACCAACAAGGGCACCCTGTTGGCCGTTTATGACATCCGCTACAATAGTTCCGTGGACCTCCAGGAGCACATCGACATCGGCTTGAGCCGCAGTACCGATGGCGGACGCACATGGGAGAAGATGCGCGTGCCCATCTCCTTCAAGGACACCAACCACCTGCCCGCGGCACAAAACGGCGTGGGCGACCCCTCCATCTTGGTGGACACCAAGACCAACACGACTTGGATCGTGGCCTTGTGGTCACACGGCATGGGCAACCAACGTGCGTGGAGAAGCTCACACCCAGGCATGACCAACGATATGACTGGACAGCTGGTACTGGCCAAGAGCACGGACGACGGACAGACATGGTCCGAACCCATCAACATTACCAAGCAGATTAAAGACCCCAGCTGGTACCTGTTGCTGCAAGGGCCTGGTCGAGGCATCACGATGAAGGACGGCACCCTGGTCTTCCCCATCCAGTTCATTGACTCCACCCGCGTGCCCAATGCCGGCATTATGTACAGCCGAGACCGCGGCGAGACGTGGAAGGCTCACAACCTGGCCCGCACCAACACCACCGAAGCACAGGTGGCCGAGGTGGAACCTGGCGTGCTGATGTTGAATATGCGCGACAACCGCGGCGGCAGCCGTGCCGTGGCCACCACACGCGACTTGGGCAAGACGTGGACGGAGCACCCCTCCTCGCGCAAGGCTCTCCAGGAATCCGTCTGCATGGCCAGCCTAATCCACGTGGACGCCAAGGAAAACGTACTGGGCAAGGACCTGCTGCTCTTCTCCAACCCCAACACCACCAAAGGACGCCACCACATCACCATCAAGGCCAGTCTGGATGGCGGACTGACGTGGCCTACGGAATATCAGGTAATGCTGGACGAGGACAATGGCTGGGGATACAGCTGTCTGACGATGATTGACAAGGAGACGGTAGGCATCCTCTACGAGAGCAGCGTGGCTCATATGACCTTCCAGGCCGTGAAACTGAAAGACTTGGTGGATGCTAAGTTACAGGACGAAAAGGCATTTGTACATAGACAAAATTAAAACGAAAAGAAAAACGTTAATATAATTTTAAGGTGCTTATGTTTGTTAGAATTAAACAAGTATTTTCATCAAAAGGAATAAAATTAGTCATTCGACATTGAGTATTGGGATAATCCTTATTGATGCGTACGTAGCTGGCATACCACTGTTCATCCTGCACGAAATAACGGTCTTTCCGTACATATACATCCATCTTGCCTTTGCATACTCGATGTCCGATTCCTTGTAGAGAATCTTGCCGCCCAAAGTCAGACGGTTGTTCGCCACGAAATTCTCAATACCGTCCAGCAGGCGGTCAAGCGTGTCGCCGGACTGGGCGACCAGCACATGGTTTTTTGTAATCATTTCACTCATTGCTGCATTGGATTTAGTGGTACATCAAAATAATAATCAAACGGCTCTGTCCGCCCGTTTACGTCCGGCAGGTTTGACAATGCGCATCACGTCCTCTGGCTTGTAATACACCTTGTGGTTAATCTGCGAATAAGCCAGCGTGCCGTTGTCGCGCAGCGTCTGCAAGGTTCGCGGACTGATGTTGAGTTGTCGGCAGACTTCTTGGTTGTCCATCCACCCGTTCCGTGAAACGGCTGAACTTTGCCGCCATTTCCTCGAACGCCTCTTTCTGAATAATCAAAACTTCCATTGTCGATACTGTTTTAATGTTGATACTCGGTTTTGCCCGCAAAGTAAAGGGGTATCGGGCATCAAACAATGGGTTGGCAGTTTCGTGGAAGCATTGGCGTCGATTGGCGTAGTTAACAGATGGTTTAAGACCTTTACTTCCTATTTCTATTCCACTAAATTATATCTGATTACAGTCTTATTTGTTCTCGATATGCAGAGGGTGTCCGTAGGGTGACTTTTTCGAACTGAGAGATAAAGTGTGTAATGCTGTTATATCCGGATTCATATGCAATTTGTGAAACATTCATTTCCGAATAAGCCAATAATTTGCAAGCATGTTCTATGCGTATCTCAGCAAGGCATTGAAAGATGCTCTTATCTGTACGCTGTTTGAAGTAACGGCAAAGCGCTGAGGGAGTCAATTTTACATAACAAGCGATTTCCTCCAATGTTATTTTTTCCTTGAAATGATTGAAAAGATAAGTATATACACGGTTCACGGGTTCGTTGGCTTCATCCAGAAGATTTGAACTATTGTACGCTATGTCCGAAAGCATACTTGTTTTTTTGCATTGACATAAACGGTCTAAAATTTGAAAAAGATGGATTAACCGTACTGTATGTGTCGTTTGTTCCAATTCCTGAAACTGTTGTAATAATTCGTCGTACAGGTTTTTATCCAAGAATCGTATTCCATATTGGCTCTTTTGCAATAACTCATATATAGGCAGGTAATCCGGTTGTTTTTCCATTGGCATGGGGAATATACTTGGATGGAATTGTAGAGCGATTCCGGAACTCGCTTCAGGATATGATTCCGGATTTAATTTGGCATTGCATAAATGCAAATGTGGAACATTACTTCCTATCATAGCTACATCTCCTTCTTTATAATCGCGGACACCTTCTCCCACAAATTGTTTCCCACTTCCATGTGTAAACAGCATAATTTCATATTCAGCATGTTTGTGACGTGGTAGTACGAATTTAGGATATGTGATGCGACTGCATAATGTTGTCCTGTCATGAATGATTTTCCGTTCTAATATGCCCATATTTCACATATTTTGATTTAAACTGCAAATATAGCAAAATAAACGGATAATATACTGTAACCGCAGCTCGAAAAAACATTCTAATTTTGCAGCATCAACTTAAAAATATAAATTGATTATGAATAAGATAGCAGTAGGAATAGGAGAAGTGTTATGGGATATATTCCCTGATAAGCGGACAATAGGCGGCGCACCTGCGAATTTTGTATATCATGCGGCGCAATTCGGACTTGACAGTTACATTGTGAGTGCCGTAGGCAATGATGCGCTTGGGAATGAAACAGAAAATATTTTAAAAGATAAAGGATTAAAATCCTATATTCCGCACATTGATTATCCGACGGGGGCAGTTACAATTTCCTTGGATGAGTACGGTGTACCGAAATATGATTTTCAAGAACAGGCTGCATGGGATAATATTCCCTTCACTGGCGAATTGGAACGACTTGCTAAACATACGAGCCTTGTCTGTTTCGGTTCGTTAGCCCAACGGCACGTCAAGAGCCGCGATACCATTTGCCAATTCCTTAAAACTGTGCCTGATACAGATAAGACTTTCAAAGTTTTCGATATTAATCTTCGTCAGAGTTTTTACAATAAGGACTTGATACACGAATCTTTAACGCTCTGTAATATTTTGAAAATAAACGATGAGGAGTTGACGATTATGAGCAGTTTTTTTGACAATGATTCAGTCAATAGTAAAGAGCAATGCCTCGCCCTTTTGGAAAGATATAATCTTAAAATGGTTATCCTGACTTGTGGCATAAATGGGAGTTATATCATTACACCTGAATCGGTATCGTTCCGGGAAACGCCACAGGTAAAAATAGGCGATACCGTTGGAGCCGGAGATTCATTTACCGCCACGTTTTGTTCAGCTTTGTTTTACGGGAAAAATATCTCAAAAGCGCATGAACTGGCAGTGGAGGTTTCGGCGTATGTATGTTCCCAATACGGTTCGATGCCGCTGCTCCCAAATGAATTAAAACGCAAAGTTATGTATTAATGTAATTGCTGTGTAAAAGCTATTTCCTAAAAAACAACTATAACTCAATGAATAAAATTATGAAGCAAAATGATTTTCTTCCCGGCTTGCTGGGTTCTTTCGCTAAACCTGCAGCCGAAAATCCGACAGTTGCCATCATGAAAGCCGCTTTCCGCCATCACGGATTGCACTACCGCTATATCAACTGCGAAGTGGGGCCTGAGAATTTGGAAGCGGCAGTTTCCGGAGCCAAAGCAATGGGGTGGCGCGGTTTTAACTGTTCCATCCCGAATAAAGTGGAAGTCATCAAGTATCTGGATGAACTTGGGGAATCTGCCCGCATCATCGGTGCAGTCAATACGGTCGTCATCGAAAAGGATGGAAAGACAAGAGGTGAGAATACGGATGGGAAAGGTTTTGTGAAAGCCATATCGGAGGTCACATCCATACGCGGCAAGAAACTGGTGGTGTTTGGTGCTGGTGGTGCTTCACGTGCCATTTGTGTAGAAATGGCATTGGCCGGAGCTTCAGAAATAACGGTACTTAATATAGATGAAACTGGAGGAAAGGTATTGGTTGATTTGCTAAACCAAAACACTCCGGCAAAGGCATCGTTCATTTTATGGAATCATCCTTACGATATTCCGACCGATACGGATATTGTCATCAATGCCACATCCGTTGGCCTGTATCCTCATGTTGAACAGCGGTTGAATATCAACATTGATTCGTTGGAACCGCATATGGTTGTTGCCGACTGCATCCCCAATCCGGCATATACACACTTTGTAAAAGATGCAATCGACAAAGGGTGCAAGTATGTCCTGCCCGGTATGAACATGTTGGTTAACCAAGCGGTGATAGCCGTAAAGTATTGGACTGGCGAAGATGTGGATGCCGGAGTGATGAAAGACGAATTGAAACGGGTTCTCGGATTATAAAAGCAAGCAGCAATGGATTTCTCAATGTGGATTCAATCCCCTATAGACTGGGGAATACTTTTCATATCAGCCTTCATAATCGGCATGTCAAAAACGGGCATTCAGGGTTTAAGTCTTATCTCCGTTCCCCTCATGGCACTTACATTCGGAGCAAAACCTTCAACGGGATTGATTCTGCCCATCCTGTGCATAGCCGACTTGGTAGCCGTGCTTTACTATCGGCGCATTGCGGAATGGAAATATGTACTCAAACTTCTCCCGACCGCTTTGGCAGGTTTTGCGCTGGCTTTGTTTGTGGACAAGATTGTACCGCCTGCCGAATTCAAGCATCTGATGGGAGGATGTCTGTCCGCAGTATTG
>CALUIQ010000179.1 GCA_944320735.1 uncultured Bacteroides sp.
TTAAAACTATGGCATTCTATGCTATTTAGGCCAAAACAGGAAAATTATATAAGAACCTAATATAATGCGCTTTATATTGATTTCCTTTCCGATTTTATGCCTTTATTTTCACTATTAGAACCCTATACTTCATAGCGTTTTAGGTGTCATATCCTAAAAACGAAATAGACATATTTAGCTCAATCGCTGTCTGAATCACCACCTCGGAAATGCTTGACGAGCTATGACAATTCTCATTGGGGATACGCTATAGCGTAGACTTCCCCATAGAGAATTGTGGCTTGTGGTGAGCCAAGACAGCGTATGGCGAGAGTCTGCGCTTTTTCTTTTGGTTAAACGTATGGCTCTTGTCATAGCTGCTGGCAATAGTGCAACAAAATACATCTAATTAAAGAAACGAAAGAAAATGAAAGTGTTTAAAGTGATGGCTGCTTCTATGCTGGGCGCAGCTTTGTGTTTAGGATTTACTGCTTGCAGTGACGATGATAAGAATAGCAATGACAATGGCGGAAACGACACCACTACGGTGGTCAATCCGGAGAAAGTCTTCACGGGAGGACTTCCGAAATCAGTCGCAGGCATGAACATTGTTCAAAACGAAGAAGGATTGGTGACCAGCATCACGACCGAAGACGGTGATAAGGCCGTATTCGAGTATCCTTCTGCCACAACCAAAGACGTTCTCATCAACCGGGCAAGAATCACGGTGACGGATTCAGACGGCGATGTTACCGAACTGAACCTACAGCTCAACAAAGATGGTTATGTAGAATCCTGCAACTCCATAGACCACGCCGGCACTTCCGATGCTCATAATGAAACTTGGAAGATAGAATACGATGCCGACGGACATCTCATCCGGATGGAACGTTCTGAAGGCGGTGGAGAGGTGACGACCCTGACCTACAAAGATGGCAACGTGGTAGAAACTTCCACCATTACTCCGGGTGATGATTGGGATTGGCCTGCCGCTACCATCCTTTATACAACGGACGAGATTACGACACCTGTTGAGAACAAAGGTTGCCTGATGATGTTCGACGAACTGCTGGACGTGGATATGGACGAAATGATTTACGCTTACTATGCAGGTATGCTCGGCACGGCCACGAAACATCTGCCACTCAGCCAACATTATCCTTATAGTTATGATGAAACGACAGGGGTAGCTGAATATAACGACAAGGATTTTGTATGGGAATTGAACTCCAATGGTTATCCTACAAAACTGGTGATTGAATATGCTGATTGGGCTGAAAATTTCTCATTCACTTGGTAAATTTTATCGGATAAGTATTCTAATCCCGCCTATAGCCTCGCCTATAGACGGGATTTTTTCATTCCCTGCCTCCCAATGCGCCTTGAAATTTGTAGTTATCTGATAATTGCGTACCTTTGCCGTGATAAAAGAGAAACCCCTTTTATCAGACTCATTAATCAGTTAAGTAATAACTAAAAAACAAGATATAACTATGGCATTAAAAGCAGGTATCGTAGGACTTCCCAACGTGGGAAAATCCACTCTTTTCAATTGCTTGTCCAGCGCAAAGGCGCAGGCGGCAAACTTTCCTTTCTGTACCATCGACGCCCAAATGGGACAAGTATCCGTGCCCGACGAACGGCTTACAAAGCTGGCCGAACTGGTGCACCCGGGACGCATCGTGCCCGCCGTGTGCGACATTGTGGACATTGCCGGCTTGGTGAAAGGAGCCAGCCATGGCGAAGGATTGGGCAACCAATTCTTGGGCAACATACGCGAGTGTGACGCCATCATCCACGTGCTGCGCTGTTTCGACAATGGCAACATCGTGCATGTGGACGGCTCGGTAGACCCCGTGCGTGACAAGGAAATCATCGACACGGAACTTCAACTGAAAGACTTGGAAACGGTGGAAAACCGCATCAAGCGCGTGGAGAAGCAAGCCAAGGTGGGAGGCGACAAGCAGGCAAAGGTGGAATATGGCCTGTTGCTCCGCTACAAAGAGGCTTTGGAGCAAGGACAGAGTGCCCGTACCGTGGCTTGCGAAAACGAAGACGAAGAAGCGTGCGCCAAGCAGATGTTCCTGCTGACCACCAAGCCGGTGCTCTACGTATGCAACGTAGACGACGCCAGCGCCGCCACGGGAAATGCCTACGTGGAGCAAGTGCGCGAAGCCATCAAGGGAGAGGACGCCGAACTCATCGTCATCTCCGCCCAGACGGAAGCCGACATTGCCGAACTGGAGACCTACGAAGAGAAGCAGATGTTCCTGGAAGACTTGGGCCTGAAGGAAAGCGGATGCAACCGCCTCATCAAAGCCATCTACAAACTCCTGAACCTGGAGACATTCATCACTGCCGGCGAAATGGAAGTGAAGGCATGGACCTACCGCAAGGGCTGGAAGGCTCCGCAATGCGCCGGCGTCATCCACACGGACTTCGAAAAAGGTTTCATCCGCGCGGAAGTCATCAAGTACGACGACTATATAAAATATGGTAGCGAAGCCGCCGTACGCGAAGCGGGCAAACTGGCCGTGGAAGGCAAGGACTACGTGGTGCAGGACGGAGACATCATGCACTTCCGGTTTAATGTATAAAGTGTGTGACCTCAAACAAATGTATGGAGAATCAAAATGAAATAATCATCTACCAACCGGAAGAATCCATCAAATTGGAAGTTCGGTTAGAGGACGAAACGGTGTGGCTGACACAAATTCAAATGGCTGAGTTATTTCAGACAAGTAAGCAGAATATAAGTCTACACACACGTAATGTATTTAAAGAAAATGAATTAAGCGAGTCAGCAACTGTCAAGTATTCCTTGACAGTTCAACAAGAAGGAAAAAGAAATGTAAAACGCAATATTGCTTATTATAATTTAGATGTCATCATTTCTGTAGGCTACCGAGTCAAGTCTCAACGAGGTGTGGAATTCCGCCAATGGGCTACCAGGGTACTGAAGGACTATCTGTTAAGAGGCTACGCCATTAACCGTCGCATTGAACAGCTGGAAAGAACCGTAGCCGATCATACTGAAAAAATAGATTTCTTCATCCGAACCTCCCTACCTCCCGTAGAAGGTATTTTCTACGACGGACAAATATTCGATGCCTACGCATTCGCTACAGATTTGATAAAATCGGCCAAGAAAAGCATTGTCTTGATTGATAATTATGTAGATGAAACAACGTTGCTTATGCTCAGCAAAAGAATGCAGGACGTAGAAGCTACTATCTATACAAGTAAAGTAGATAAACGGCTTCAACTGGACATCCAAAAGCATAACGAAGAATATAAACCCATAAAGTTACTTGAATACAAACAAGCACACGACCGTTTTTTGCTGATTGACGCGGAAGTTTATCATATTGGCGCTTCGCTGAAAGATTTGGGAAAGAAATGGTTCGCCTTCTCACGCTTACACATTGAACCAAAAGAACTTTTAGAACGAATCAATAAATAACCTCTAATAACAAATACCACCATGAAGTATCTCATAGCAGGAACAGGAGGCGTAGGAGGCTGCATAGCCGGATTCCTCGCCTTGGCAGGCAAAGATGTGACCTGCATTGCACGCGGCGAACACCTGTCCGCCCTACGCCAACATGGATTGCGGTTGCATAGCGACTTGAAAGGCGAACATACCTTGCACATCCCCGCTTGCACGGCTGAAGAATACGAAGGAAAGGCGGACTTTATCTTCGTCTGCGTAAAAGGCTATTCGGTAAACTCCATTACCGACTTGATACGCCGTGCCGCCACGCCCGAAACTGTTGTCATCCCTATTTTAAATGTATATGGGACAGGCCCTCGCATCCAGCGTCTGGTGCCCGGTGTAACGGTGTTGGACGGTTGCATCTACATCGTGGGCTTTGTCAGCGGAAAAGGGGAAATCACGCAGATGGGAAAGATATTCCGTCTGGTGTACGGAGCGCACAAAGGCACGATTGTTTCCCGTGAAACATTGGAAGCCGTACAACGCGACTTGCAGGAGAGCGGCATCAAGGCCGAAATCTCTGACGACATCAACCGAGATACCTTTGTCAAATGGTCGTTCATCTCTGCCATGGCCGTGACGGGAGCCTATTATGACGTGCCTATGGGCGAAGTGCAGAAGCCAGGCAAAGTGCGCGACACATTCATCGGACTTTCCCGAGAAAGTGCCGAACTAGGTCGCAAACTGGGCATAGACATTCCCGCTGACTTGGTGGAATACAACCTGAAGGTCATCGACAAACTGGATCCGCAGAGCACCGCCTCTATGCAAAAGGACATGGCACGCGGCCACGAAAGCGAAGTGCAGGGCTTGCTGTTCGACCTGATAGAATCCGCCGAAGCTCACGGAGTAGACATTCCAACCTATCGAATGGTTGCCCAAAAATTCCAATAAGTAACTAATCATATTTAGTTTATACTATAAATGGGAATTTATGTGTGTGTTCATTTTTCAGCCGCAGATGACACGGATGACACGGATTTTTAAGGGGGCTTCGCCCTGTCACCCCGAGCGTAGTCGAGAGGGCTCACGTAGCGCATACTCAGCATTATGTGAGATGTCTCGACAAGCTCGACATGACAGATACCGTTCATCTAAAAATATAAAATCTGCGTTATCCGCGTCATCTGCGGCTGAAAAATTTGACAATACGCTAAACGATAAATTATCATTTAATTTTGTACACTTACTTAACAGTATCTTATAATAACGAATCATTATGTTTACACTACTCAGCATCAACTGGAATCCAAGTACGGATTTGTTCAACCTCTTTGGGAAACTACCCATTCATTACTACAGCCTGTGTTGGCTTATCGGGCTGCTCTTCGCCTACCTCATCGTACGCCGCGAATACAAAGACCGCCGAATAGATGACGCCAAATTTGACCCCTTGTTCTTCTATTGCCTCATCAGTATGCTCATCGGAAGCCGGTTGGGACATTGCATCTTCTACGATTGGGCTTACTATCAGGACCACCTGCTGGAAATGATACTTCCCATTAAAATCTTGCCAGACGGAGGATGGCATTGGACGGGCTATCGAGGACTGGCCAGCCACGGAGGTACATTGGGTCTTATCATCGGCTTGGCGCTTTATTGTCACCGGGCAAAGATGCACTTTGTCGATGTGCTCGACATGATTGCCGTAGCCACTCCCATCACGGCCTGCTTCATCCGCCTGGGCAATCTGATGAACTCCGAAATCATAGGTAAACCGACGGACTTGCCTTGGGCGTTTGTCTTCGAACAAGTGGATAACATCCCCCGCCATCCCGCCCAACTCTACGAAGCCATCGCCTATTTTATTTTCTTCTTGGGCATGATGTGGCTCTACAAGCGAGGGCTAAAGAAAACCACGGCAGAGAAGCCTCGCACCGACTTTAGCAAGAATGCGTCACGCAAGGCTGAGGTCATCGCCCAGCCCTACCCGCGCGGCTTTTACTTCGGTCTCTGCCTGACGGAGATTTTCGCTTTCCGCTTCTTCATCGAGTTCCTGAAAGAGAATCAAGTAGCCTTTGAGGACAGTATGAGTCTGAATATGGGCCAGTGGCTCAGTGTTCCTTTCGTGCTGGTAGGTATCTATTTTATGTGCTTTTATGGGAAGAAGAAATGATTCTTACTTCCCTTTCAATATCTTCTTGATGTCATTCAACTTGTTCAGCGCCTCTATGGGCGTCAGGTTGTTGACATCAAGATTGAGTATTTCGTCCCGTATCTGGCAGAGGATGGGGTCGTCCAACTGGAAGAAACTCAACTGCATACCTCCGGTAGAGGAAGGACCTTCGGTGATGGTCTTGCCCGTAACGGTGCCTGTTTGACGGTTTTCTTGCTCCAGCTGTTTCAGTATCTCGTCCGAACGCTTCACGATGCTCTTGGGCATACCCGCCATCTTCGCTACGTGGATACCGAAAGAGTGCTCGCTTCCTCCACGCTCCAACTTGCGCAGGAAGATGACCTTATTGTCCACTTCCTTCACCGCCACGTTGTAGTTCTTGATGCGCTTGAAGGTCTTTTCCATCTCGTTCAGTTCGTGATAGTGAGTGGCAAACAGCGTGCGTGCCTTGGCTTTGGGATGTTCGTGAATGTACTCCACGATGGCCCAGGCAATGGAAATGCCGTCATAGGTAGACGTACCTCGTCCCAATTCATCGAACAAGACCAGACTGCGCGGAGAAAGGTTGTTCAAAATGTCCGCCGCCTCGTTCATCTCTACCATAAACGTGGACTCGCCTACAGAGATATTGTCACTGGCCCCCACACGGGTGAATATCTTATCCACCAAACCGATGTGCGCGCTCTCAGCCGGCACAAAGCAACCTATCTGCGCCATCAACGTGATAAGGGCTGTCTGTCGGAGCAAAGCCGACTTACCGGCCATATTGGGACCCGTGATGATGATGATCTGCTGCGTCCGGCTGTCCAGCATCACATCGTTGGCTACGTACTTCTCGCCCACGGGCAATTGCTTTTCAATGACAGGGTGACGGCCTTGGCGAATGTCTATCACATCGTCATCGGCCAATACGGGACGGATGTAATTGTTCTCACGCGCCACGGTGGCAAAGGAGAGCAGGCAATCGAGCCGGGCCAGTTGGTTGGCGTTCAGTTGAATGGCCGGAATAAACTCGCTTACGGCCTGCACCAATTCGTTGTAGAGTTGCGCCTCCAGCACCAATATCTTATCCTCCGCTCCGAGAATCTTCTCTTCGTATTCTTTCAGTTCCTGGGTGATGTAGCGTTCGGCGTTGGCCAAGGTCTGCTTGCGTATCCACTCGGGCGGCACTTTATCCTTGTGTGTGTTGCGCACCTCTATATAATAGCCAAAGACGTTGTTATAGCCTATCTTCAGACTGGGGATGCCGGTCAGTTCGCTCTCACGCTGTTGTATCTGGAGCAGGTAATCCTTGCCCGAATAAGCGATGTTGCGAAGCTCGTCCAACTCGGCACTGACTCCCTGCTTCATCACCCCTCCCTTGTTTACCAACAAAGGCGGGTCGTTATTGATTTCTTTGTCTATACGGTCGCGGATGGACTGGCAGATGTTCAGTTGCTCGCCAATGCGGTTCAAGCTGGCGTTATCGGCCTCCATACAAGCCTGCTTGATAGGTTCCACGGCTTGCAGGGCTATTTTCAACGCCACCATCTCACGCGGATTGACACGTCCTACGGCCACTTTGGAGAGAATGCGCTCCAAGTCCCCTACCCGATGCAACTGGTCTTCTATCAAGTCCTTGAAATCGGGCTGGCGAAAGAAATAGTCCACCACGTCCAGGCGGTCGTTGACGGGTCGCACGTCTTTCAGCGGGAACACCATCCAACGCCGCATCAGACGGGCACCCATCGGACAGATAGTTTTGTCGATGACGTTCAGCAGCGAGCTACCCCCTTCGTTCATCGAACCGATCAACTCCAAGTTGCGTATGGTAAACTTGTCCAGACGGACATACTTGTCCTCCTCGATGCGGGCCAAGGAAGTGATGTGAGCCGTCTGCGTATGTTGGGTCAAAATGAGGTATTGCAGGATGGCGCCCGAAGCGATGATGCCGTTCTTCAAATGCTCCACTCCGAAGCCTTTCAAGTTCTTCACCTCGAAGTGTTGCAGCAGCTTCTCACGAGCGGTCGACTCAGTAAACACCCAGTCATCCAACTCGAAGGTAAAGAACTTGTTGCCGAAGTTGCCTTCGAACATCCCTTTCTTCCCTTTCTCGTAGAGCACTTCTTTAGGTGCGAAGTTACCCAACAGTTTCTCCACGTAATCAAAAGAACCTTCGGCCGTCAGGAATTCCCCCGTAGAAATATCCAGAAAAGCCACGCCGCACGCACTCTTGCCGAAATGTACGGCAGCCAGAAAGTTGTTCTCTCGGTAGTTCAGCACATTGTCATTGATGGCTACGCCGGGCGTCACCAATTCCGTAATGCCCCGCTTTACGAGTTTCTTGGTTAGCTTGGGGTCTTCCAGCTGGTCGCAAATGGCCACCCGCTTGCCCGCACGGATGAGTTTGGGCAGATACGTGTCGAGCGCATGATGGGGAAAACCTGCCATCTCGATGGTTTGTCCTCCCTTGCCATTGTTGCGCTTGGTCAGCGTAATACCCAATATTTCGGAAGCCACCACCGCGTCCGTAGAATACGTTTCATAGAAGTCTCCGCAACGAAACAGCATCACGGCATCGGGGTGCTTGGCCTTGAGGTCGAGAAACTGCTTCATCATCGGGGTGAGTACGATATCTTTGTCCATCCTAATAGAATTCTTTTTCTGATTGAAACCGAATACAAAGATACGCTTTTTTTAGAATTTCACCCAACGCACAAACTTCTCCTTCAAAGAAAACATTATCTTAACGCCTCCACATCATTGCGGCTGACGGATGGCGAATCACCCGCTATCAGCTTGCGACACACCAGCTCACCCACGACCTGTGCGTGATGCTGGGTAGCGAAAGGCATTCCTCCGCCTACGGCAGGCACATAGGGCTGGACTATAAGGGTATCACGGCCTTGCAAAATAATATAACCGTACCCCTCTCCTACTCTTATCACCTGACAATGAACCCCTTTGTCCCGACACGCTGTAAAAACTGAAAAAAGGAGAAGCAGACAAAACGCTATCTGCAGCGTCCTGCCTGCATCGGTCAAAAAAAATCGCAAACATTGATAAAACTTAAAAGGATGTAATTTCATATTCTGCATGGAATTAGAATCTTGCTTTCAGGAGACACGGAGTAACACATCGAAAAGAGTGTACAAATGAGAAAAAAATAAATATAAGTAGCATGTACTCCGTGCTCCCTTTAAGCAAGTGGTGTTTCTGTTAATCGGCTTCCTCCATCTCATAAGGATAAAGTTGGTAGATGTCATCGAAATAGGTTCCGCCGGACTCACCGGTCAGTACAAAGCCCTGTGTACCGGTGGAGAAAGACACCGCCACGCTACGCGATGAACCACCGCTGTTGGCTTCGGTCAGAGGGGTATAATCATCATCGCTATCGCCATACCATAAGTCGGTTTCGGGATAATATACCCAATAGTCAGCACTCACGCTTCCGCTTCCACTGCCTCCCGTTGCGATGTAACCTTTTCCATCAATGACAAACGAGACGGCGTAGGAGCGAACGATGGCATAGTCATCATCATAGTCTTCATCATCATTAGTATTGGATATGTCCCGCAGTTGAGTCCAAGTCGTTCCATCAAACTTCCAAAAATCATTCGTCTGGCTACTGTTATTTTCTCCCAAGCAAATGTAAGCCACGTCATCAATCACGAAAGCCGTACCCCCCTCGCGCTTGTAACCGGGGAAACCGTTGACAATGGTCCATTGGCTTCCTTCGGCGGCATTGGGATCAAAGCGGTAGAAATCCTTCAGCCAGTTGTCATCATACCCCGTACCTACATACCCGTAACCACCTACGGCAAACCCCAACGCGCCACGGCGCATACCTCCCGCAAAGTCGTCTTTCCTCGTCCATACATCAGCGTCAGGGTCATATTCCCACGTATCCGCCAAATAATCAGGTTCCTCTCGTTGCGCACCCGTAGTGACATATCCTTTCCCATTCAGGGCAAATGAGGCGGCTTTGTGGCGTCCCACGGCCTCGGCAGGCATATCGGCACACTGAGTCCAATAATTGCCTTCGATGTCGTACATCCACAGGTCTTTCAAATAGTCTTTGTTGGAACCGCGATACCCGCAACACACATACCCTTTATTGTCTATCGTGAAACTGCTGGCACCCGAACGTGCCACACCGTCAAAATCGGACATCCGCCGCCACACGCCCTGCGTGTATTCATCATCGTCCATACAACTTCCACACAAGAGTGCAACGGACAGAATGCCCATACCAAGAAACAATCTCTTCATTATATTCAGTACTTTAAAAATTAACGTTGCGAATGTAGACTGCTCCTTCGTACTTTGCAAACACTATCGACCAACACCCTGCATAAATCGGTAAACGCCTTTATCGAGACGGAAGGTCAGTTGACCGATTTTGTTAGGAAATCTCCCCAAGTAAGACTTCCTTTGCGACATAAAACAAGGACTTAATGTGTGTGTTTATTATTCAACCGACCAAAAGACTTGCCAAATAAATCAATTACCTAATAGTACAGATTATGAAGCATTTAATACTTTATTCCGTTCTTATAAGTTGTTGCTTATACACAGGTTGCCGTGACGACAACTCGCAATTAGGAGCGAGCTTGGTAGAAAGCACGTTCAGCAACTACTTTACAGATACTTGTATGGTAGACATCAGTACGGTTCTGCTGGACTCTATGGTGACACGGGGTGACAGCATTTGCCAAATAGGTTATTACCAAGATGATAACTGGGGCAAGGTACGCGCCTCGTATTACGCCGAATTTTCCACCACCGATTTCACTCCCAACGGAAGCCATAGCTACCGATTGGATTCGCTGGTGCTCCGCCTGCGCCACTCTGGACATTATTGGGGTGACACACTGGCCGAACAGCGCATTTCCATCTACCAGTTAAAATACCCCATCGATTTGGCCGATGATGAAGACTTATATAATTACACCCAACTTCCACTGGAAGAAACGCCTGTACATACCTTCACGCTTCACCCTCGCCCCGGCGAATCGGACGATGTATATGTACACCTACCCGATGAATGGGGTGAACAACTGTTGGAACGATTGGTAGACGAAGACGAGGTGTTCGACAGTCAGGATGACTTCAAGAATGAATTTCCCGGGGTGGCCTTTGTACCTGAAGAGAACGGCAGCTGCATTACGGGTTATTTGGTCAACGACTCAAGCACAGTCATTACCTTATATTACAAAGACATCAGCAACACAATCACCGACAAAAGTCTGACCTTTAAAACCAACACCGAAAATGCCTATACCGGTATCCAGCACGACCGAACCGGCACACCAATTGCCTCCATACGGAGTGGTGTGGAGAATGCGGTTCATTCCTACGACCTGAACGGCCGCGCTTATATGCAGGGATTAACAGGTTTCTATAATCAGATTGAGTTTCCCACGCTGAACAGCCTGCAAAGCGCAGGCGAAATAGTTTCCATCGAAAGTGCCATGCTCTACCTCTATCCAATGGAGGACAGTTACGGCCGAACTAACCAATTGCCTTCCGAACTACGGCTTTACATCACGGACGAGAACAACGTGTTGGAAGACTACGTATATGGTGACGATGGGGTAACGGTACAGACCGGAAACTTGGAAACGGATGAGATGTACGGTCGGGACACTTATTACTCTTTCGATCTCACCACCTTTGCCCGCAATAACTTCGGCGCCATCGGTATGCACCGCCAACGACTGCTTTTAAGCCTGACAGACGACGTGACCGCCACTACCTTCGATCAAGCCATCTTCACCAATGAATTGGAATTGGACCGGCATTGCAAGCTGGAAGTAAGATTCAAAGTATATAACGAAAACTAAATCACCCAACAAAATGAGACATCTTATTATTATTATACCATCCATTATGCTATGCACCTTTTTATTCACACCTCGGTGCATAGCTCAAAACCAGACGAACCTACCTACCTCTATGTATGGCATCGGTGAATTGAGTACCAATGATGGCGGACGTTACGCCGGTATGGGACAGACAGGTGTTGCCCTGAACCGTGTGGGCTTTCTCAACACACAGAACCCGGCCGCCATCACCCGTATGGATACCGCTTGCTTCACCTTCGATGTGGGTGCCACAACCAGCTACGCCCGTTATCACTTCCTGAGTGAACGCAGCACTAATTTCACCGGAAACCCCAACCGCTTCGTCATAGGCTTCCGAACCCTGCCACGTTGGTACACCCTTATCGGTATGACGCCTTACAGCAGTGTCGGTTACCTTATCTCCACCCAAGAAGTCGTTGTAGGCGATCCGGACAACTACCTATACTCCTATTTTGAAGGAAGTGGCGGATTGTACAAAGCTTTCCTCACCAACGCGGTACAGCTGACCTCCCGTTTCTCCAAGGTATCATCTTAGGAAAAACCAAACAAAGCGAAACGCAAGAAGGAGCTACCGTGGAACACGAATCCCGGAAACGGGCGCTTTATGTGGATTTAGGACTCCATTACAATTTTGGAGAAACAAACGGACGAAAATGGGAAATCGGACTGACCTTCTCGCCTTCCATCGGTATACGCAAGACAATAACTTAGGATACAGCAATTCTTCTACCAACGAAACGATAGACGAATGGGAACGCAGCCATCCGCAATACCAGCCCATGCACATCGGAACAGGCTTTGCCACACAAACCTACCGCTGGACTTTCACCGCCGATTACCATTATATAGATTGGAGCCGAAACGTTTCAAGAGATGCGCAATACAAATATGAAAACCAACACAAACTATCCATCGGTACACTCTACATTACTCAACCACGCAAACCACGTTCCATTGAACTGATGGGCGGTGCCAGTTTCAGTAACTCCTACATCTCATTGAGAGGAGGAAAGATGTACTACGCCGAAATCAATGCGGGAGCCAGTTTCCCCATCCACGAATCATTCTTGTCGTTAGGCATCGGATGGCGCAGGCAACTCAACTCCCGCTCCAACCTAATGCAAGAAAGCCGGCTGAACATTCACTTGAATCTGACGTTTGGAGAAAAAATATGGAAATCCAAAATAAAATAATCAACACATCTGACAAGACAGATAGTCATTCAGTTGTTTGCGATAGGCATCACCTACAGGTATTTCACGCCCATTCACCAACTGAATATTGTTATTCCCAACGGCGCGAATGTATCGCTTCTGTATGATAAACGAACGATGTACACGAATAAAATCAACTTTCGGCAACTTACTTTCCATATACTTCATACTACACAAAGTCAGCACAGCCCTGTCCATATCCGTACAAAACACTTTGACGTAATCGCCACATCCTTCCACACAATAAATCTTACTTAACTCCAGAAACAAAATCTTGCTATTGGCCCGTACACAAATCACCGGTAAAGCATTCTCCTTAGTTCCTCTTATGGAGAATTTAGCCTTCTTATCCTGCCCAGTAAACCAACGAACCGCTTTGAAAACGGCTTGCGAAAAAACAGAGAACGAAATTTCGCCCGACAAGTAGTCCAATGCATCCAAACGAAAACAAGCGGCCGCATATTGGTCGGTATCCGCCAAAAAGATAACACGCGTAGACGAGGCAAGCAAACGCGCAAAGTCCATTCCGTCTACCAAATCCTTCTTCGCCGAATACAATCCGATGAAATAAACATCCACACGTTGGTCGTAATAAGCCTTCAAGGCATCGATAGGACTTTCATAACACCCGCACAAAGTTAAGAAAGGAAACTTGTTTATGTATCCTTCCATCTGTCTCAAAACTGATTCTTCGTTATGCAAAACCGCACAGTTCAGGTTCATTGTATCCATAATGCTCATTAAAAGTTATTTTATCAGTCCTTTACCAAATAGACGAATATACTTGCAAAATGCTGCAAAGCTTTATCCAAACAATTCATAAAGTTATCAGCAAGATGATCGAATAGCAAAGATAAAATTAACCTCATAAATAATAGGAATTTAATAGATAAACTATAAGTTTTCAACGACAAACCCATCGTTTTGACATAAATCTACATTCAATATTTCCATAAGATTCCCCACAAGAAAGATGAAGAATGTCAATTGAACATTTATGTCACACATATTATTTAGAATATTTGCAAGTTCCCCAAAAGTCCATACTTTTGCAACGTGTATCGTGTATTATATTAATAAGTAAAACAATGAGTAAGAAAAAGAAAACACAACAACCCTCAAAGAAATCCACTCCAGAATCTTATATACGTCAAAAGGTACGCACCCTTCCCATCGGTGACTGTTACATATCTGACAATTGGCAGGAGGCGGGCGAAGGCATTGTTTGGGTGACTCGCTGCCATCCTCAAGGCACCTATACCATCGGCATCTATTTGGTAGATACATTCTGCTTAGGAGTGAAAGACTCAAATTTCCATTTCAGCATTGACTCGCTTGATTATGAAGAATTACTACAAAGTATCAACAGAAAGGAAACATTACGGAAAGTGACTTACGAGCAAGCGCACAACTTGATATACGGGGCGGTGGCTTTTGCTGAAGAAGGAGGAATTCAACCCGGAAAGTCATTCGCATTGACCCAATATTTGCTGGAGGAAGACACGGATGAAATACCCCTAATAGAGTATGAATACGGAAAAGACGGGAAACATTACTTGGTGGCGAACAACCTTATGGAACTGAACACATACGCTCCCATCTTGCGTGCCACGTTAGGGAACGACCGGTTTATGTACTCTTTGCCGATAGATGAAAAACCCAAAGATGGAGAAAAATACCACTACGTTGACCCCCAAACACGGGAAATCTTCAAAAGTATATTAGAAAATCTCCAAAACCTTCCTGAAATCCCGGAAGAAGTGTATTCCTACTGTCACCCGGAATATCCGGTAGTGTTAAACGCCCAAAACCAATGGTTAATCAAGTTATTCTACGACCCAGATAACGCTTATTGGTTACCCGATGAAACCATCCGGGAGATACTTGCGTTACCTCACGAAGAACTGAGGAACGATTTGGAACAAATCATCCTTTTCGAGACAGGATGTACGTGCGAGACGATTACGGAAGAGCAATGGGATACTCCGTATGCGTCTGTCCTTCAGCATTGCCTATATTTCTTAATGGTGTTAGACAATGAAAAAAGCTTACCAATAGTACTCGAAACGCTCTGCCAAAACAAAGATTACTATGAATATCATTTCGGAGACATAATCTCTGATGTATATGTCCCCGTCCTGTATGCATTAGGCCAAAACCAGCTTGATAAGTTGTTCGATTATCTGCAGATTCCCGGACTTTACAATATGGCTCGCTATTTGGTGTTCCCCGCCGTGGCACTGATTGCGGAGCGCCAACCCGAACGTCGCGATGAGGTAATCAAATGGTTCCGTAAGGTGCTTCAGTTTTATGTTCCCCGTTTGGAACGCCAAGAATGTTGTGATGGAACTCTGATAGGCTTGATGACCAGTTCGATAATGAATCTACAGGCAGAAGAGCTGCTCCCAGAACTGAAAACCTTATATGATACAGGCTTAGTAGATGAAATGTGCTGTGGGAATTATGAGACTATAGCCAAAGAAATATCTTCGAAGCGATACAAACACACCGAATACTTCCCTATGGATATTTATGAGTGCTATGAAAGAATGAAAAGTTACAAGGGAAATGATTAACTGCTCAGCGGATATGTGTTAAAGGACCTATTGAAGCCATAAGGTATGTTATAAAACACTCTTTATTATTTGGATTATTTGCAGGTTTCCAAAAAGTCCGTACCTTTGCAATGTGTTTTTCATAGTATTAGATTTTAAGGTTAACAAAGGTTGGAGTACAGCGGTACTCCTTTTTTTATACCCATACGTTTCCTACCTATAAATAACGGGCCGCCTGAAAACCCGCATTGAGACAAAGATAAATAGTAAGTAAGCTGTCTTGGCAATATAAGTAAGCTAAAATGGCAAAGCAAGTAAGCTGTCTTGGTAAAGTAAGCAAGGATAGTTAGAAGTCGAACTTGGATGTTTCTACCAGATTGTGTGAAATTTCGGGCGTTTTAGCTCCGGATTATGTGAAAAGAGCTATCTTTGAAATCCCTTAAAAAAGCATTACGAAGATGATTAAACAAGACTATTTGATACGGATGATTCAGGAAATCGTTTCGATGATTGTGGAAGCGATCCTGCACAAAAAGAAAATCAGGCAAAAGGAATGGGAAGAATATGACCATTTGACTCGCCAAATATTGGGTATGGATACACGTGAGCTGCTGAACACGGATGCCAAGGAATTGATGGCTCGTTACGCCACCCAAACAGACAGTATGGACAAACTGGAACTGGCCGCCGTAAATATGCTACGCCTATCGGAAGAAGTGGAAAAAGACAATCCTTTATTAAAGGCCAGACTCCGGCAAGAAGGCACTACTTTATTGAAATATGTCCGCCTGCATAGTGACAACTATTCACTGCAACGCGAGTTTTTGCTTCAATTGTTGGAAACAAACGGATAAAACGAAGCAAATAGGCAGGAAAAGTGTTAAAGGAATTATCAAAGCTATAAAGCATGTTATAAAACACGTCTTTTTATTTGCATTATTTGCAGGTATCAAAAAAGTCCGTACCTTTGCAATGTGTTTTTCATAGTATTAGATTTTAAGGTTAACAAAGGTTGGGCTCAGCGGAGCCCTTTTTTTATGCCCGTACATTATTTCTCCAAATTCTATTCTTATTTTAAAATAAGTTTTCTTATATTTGTGCATTATCAATCAAATGAAATGCTACATAACAATGAAGAAACGATTGACCACGCTTGAAACAATTCTGTTACTGCCAATTACAGTTTTAGCACAGACAGAGAAAAAGCCGAATATCATCTTAATATTGGCGGATGACATGCGTGGAACCGCTATTCATGCCATAGGACAAGAAAATACATACACCCCCTGCCTGGATTCACTCGCTATGGAAAGCACAGTCTTTACCAACGCCCACATCATGGGTGGAACATCAGGTGCCGTAAGTATGCCCAGCAGAGCGATGTTGATGACAGGAAAATACCTCCATACTCTTCAGAAACAAGGTGCCGTACTTCCAACCGAACATACCACCATAGGCGAAACCTTGCAAGAATCGGGATACACAACGTTCCATACAGGCAAATGGCATGCCGACTTCGCATCTTTCAATCGCTGCTTCAACAAAGCGAAAGCAATCTATTTCGGAGGCATGGCCGATCATTGGAATGTACCGCTTTTCGACTACCATACGGACGGTATCTACCGCAATTGTCGCCCGGTAGTGAAAAACCCGGGAAGTTCTAATCAAGTGGAATATCTCAAAGGGGAATATATGTATTCAGGAAAACATTCAGTAGACATTTTCTCTGCCGTTGCACTGGAATACATACACCAACAAGCCGAGACAGGCAAACCTTTTTTCCTTTCGTTAGCTTATATGTCACCACATGATCCGCGCACGATGCCAGAAGAATATAAAACACATTATAAATTGGAGGACATTAAGTTACCACCTAACTTCCTGACACAACATCCGTTTGACAATGGCGAACTGAAGATACGTGATGAAGTTTTGGCTTCCATTCCAAGGGACAGCGCAGAGATAAGACGGCATATTTATGAATATTATGCCATGGTGAGTCACGTAGACAAACGAGTTGGAGAAATAATCAGCACACTCAAAAAACTGGGCATTTATGACAACACCATTATAGTCTTTGCCGGAGATAACGGACTAGCGTTGGGACAGCACGGACTGATGGGCAAACAAAACGTGTATGAACACAGCGTACGCGTTCCGCTGATAATAAAGGAAACAAGTAGCGGCAGGCGGCACGAAGTTAGGTTCACGGATGCTCTCTGTTACCTGACAGATGTATTTCCCACGCTTTGCGAACTAAGCGGCACAAAGATTCCTGCATCAGTAGACGGACTTTCACTGGTACCTGTCCTGAAAGAAGACAAACCCGTACGCAACCATCTGTATTACGGATACAGAATGTTTCAGCGTGCCATTTCGGACGGTATATGGAAACTCATCGAATACAATGTAAAAGGAAAACGAACTACCCAGTTATTCAATTTAAAACAAGATCCTTATGAAATGGAAAACTTGGCAAAAAAGTACAAACATTCTAAACTCATAAAACAATTGAGAAAACAAATGTCACAAGCTTGTGAGGAAACTTATGATCCCATTGAACGCTTTTGGGAAGAATAAAATGAAGTAAAAAAACAATAAACCATGCAATTAAAAAAAATATCTTTTCTTTTCGTCTTTCTATCGGCGTTCCTAAAGCCGAACCTAATTTGTGCGGAACCTGTAGCAACCCCTATTCATTGGCAAAAACTACATACAGAAGTGTTAACAGACTCTTTGGCCGGACAAGCGGTGACACTTCTACAAAATGGTTTGAAATATGCCGTCAACGATTGGTACAACAAAGTCAAAGGGTTTAGAAGCCAGACAGGGAATTATCTGGATTTCAAAGGAAAGACGGAACATTACATCCGACCAGTCAGCCACATGGCTTTCACCTTGGCTTCAGCGTTACGCTTCCACATTTATGACGAAAACATAACCAAAGTACCAAAGGCTGAAGCAAAAAACATTGCCGTCCGGTTAATCAGTTCATTAGCCTATCGGCACAAGGCTTGCATCGGTGAGGAAGAAGGTTGGGGCAACTTGTGGCAAAGTGCCTGGTGGGCTTCGCAAACCGCTTTCGCGGCATGGTTGCTGTGGGACGAATTGGATAGCGACACACGTTCCCGCATTTACGACATGACCGTCTATGAAGCTGATCGCTTCTTAAATTACGAAATTCCTTATTATAAGGATAAATCGGGAAAGGTAATCTACAAAGGGGACAGCAAATCGGAAGAAAACGCATGGAATTCTGATTTGTTGGTGCTGGCAGCGGTTATGTTTCCCAAACATCCCCACGCCGCCACTTGGCACCAACGGGCATTGGAGTTGCAGCTTTCGGCTTACGCCTCGCCTTCGAACCTGAACAGTCGTAAGAAAATCAATGGAATACGACTAAAGGATTTCTTACAAGGAAGCAACATGGAAGAAAACGGAACCATTGTCAACCACGGCATCATTCATGTGGATTATATGGTAGCATTTATGCAAAATGCCATCAACGTACTACCCTATGCATTGGCAGGTGAAAAAGCGAAAAAAGCTTCATTGTTTAATGGAGACCGCATCTATAACGCACTGAACAACTTGTCATTTGACGGACAAACCATGTACACGCGCAATGAAAAAGGGGAAGCTACTTGCCGTATGTTCTTCCCTGAAGGAAATGACTGGGGAACCGGTAGGCAATCCAATTACTGGCTGATGGACGTAATAGCCCATTGCTTCGGCTTTGATAAAGGAATGAAACCTACGGCAACCGACTGGATGTGGGTCCGCGGAAAAGAAATGATACGGATGCAGCAACGGAATACCAACGGAGCTTATTACCAAAGCAAAGGTGAAAACTCGTTTTCTTCCAGAGAAGAATTCCTGCTGGCCGAAATCACGTTCGGTTATCTGTTCTTATGGGCGAACGACAACCGATACGTACATTTCGACAACTCCGGCAAGTTTTAATTTTGAGCCTTCTCCATATCGGCACGGCTCTTGCTGGAAGTCACCAAATAGACACCTCCGAATATCAGCACGACCGAAAGCACTTTAACCACATTGAACGAATCCATTCCCCAACAAATGGCCACGATGGTAGCCACCAAAGGCTGGATATAATTGTACATACCCGCCACGGTAGGACGCAAGTTCTTTTGTCCGGTCACGATAAGCAGGTAACACAAGAAAGTGGCACCCACAACGATGAAAAGAATGGAAGCGATACGCATTCCGTCCAAAGCCTGCCAATCGGTGGTTATCAAATCATTGTAGGAGAATGGCAAGAGACAAATGAAGGCATAGGTAAACATCCACTTCATCGTGGTAAAAGCCGAATATTTGGCCACAAAATTCTTGAACAACACAAAATAGAAGGCATAGCTGCATTGAGCCAGCAACACAAACAAGTCGCCTACCAAAGAATTGTCTCCTTTCACCGTAGTGCCTGCCGACTGTGAGCTTCCCAATATGAGCAATAAGGCACCCGCAGCTCCCACGGCTATGCCCAAGATTTTCTTCCCCGTAATAGGTTCCTTCAAGAAAATGGCGGCCAATATCATAGCTATCAGAGGCATACTGGTGGTAATGATGGAAGCGTCCACCGGCGAGGTCAGCCCCACCCCAAAGATATAGCTGCCTTGATTGAACACAATGGCCAACAAAGAAGCGCCAAAAAGTTTCATCAAATCCTTGTGCCCCACGTGTTCGGGCTTGCGGAAAAAAGAAAATATCCAAAAAAGAACCATCGCGCCAAACACGCGCAAGTCGGTCATCACCAACGAGCTTACCGCACCACCCATCATTACGAATTTGGCCAGCGGAGCCATACTTCCCCACATACTGTTTGCAGCCAGCATGGCCAGGTGTCCCTTCATTTTAGCTGTATCCATAGAAGCAATTTTTATTTTTCGGGCGCAAAATTACAAGAAAAGCCCATTAGATGAACTTACCAAGCAATGTTTTTAGGTCTTTGATAAGTAAATCTGAAAATAAACACGTAAATTTGCAACGGTTTATCAACAGGCCTTACACAGACTTATAAACTGAATCAGATAGAATATAAACACGTTATCAACAAACTTAGTTAGTATATCAACGATTATGGAGTACAATTTCAGGGAGATTGAAAAGAAATGGCAGAAAAGATGGGTCGAAAATAAAACCTATCAAGTGAAAGAAGACGCAAATAAACAAAAATACTATGTACTGAACATGTTCCCCTACCCCAGCGGTGCCGGCCTGCACGTGGGACATCCACTCGGCTACATTGCCAGTGACATCTACGCACGCTATAAACGTTTGCAAGGTTTCAACGTGCTGAACCCTATGGGATATGACGCTTACGGACTTCCCGCCGAACAATATGCCATCCAAACCGGACAACACCCTGCGATTACGACCGTAAACAACATCAACCGCTATCGCGAGCAATTGGACAAAATAGGCTTCTCCTTCGATTGGAGCCGCGAGATACGCACTTGTGACCCGGAATACTACCACTGGACACAATGGGCTTTTCAGAAGATGTTCAACAGCTATTATGACAACGACCGCCAACAGGCACGCCCCATAGAGGAGCTGATACAAAACTTCGCAAAGACAGGCACTGAAGGCCTCAATGCCGCCTGCTCCGAAGAACTTTGTTTCACGGCCGAAGATTGGAATGCCAAGAGTGAGAAAGAACAACAAGAGACATTGATGAACTACCGCATCGCCTACCTGGGCGAAACGATGGTGAACTGGTGTCCTCAACTGGGTACGGTGCTGGCCAATGACGAGGTGGTGGACGGCGTGTCCGAGCGCGGAGGTTATCCCGTCGTGCAAAAGAAAATGCGCCAATGGTGCCTGCGTGTATCGGCTTATGCACAACGTCTGTTGGACGGACTCGACACCATCCAATGGACGGACTCTCTGAAAGAAACACAACGCAACTGGATAGGCCGTTCGGAAGGTGCCGAAGTGCAGTTCAAGGTAAAAGACAGCGACTTGGAGTTTACCATCTTCACTACCCGCGCCGACACGATGTTTGGCGTGACGTTTATGGTTTTGGCTCCCGAAAGCGAATTGGTCGCACAAGTTACTACACCTGAACAAAAAGCTGAAGTAGACGCCTACCTGGATCGCACCAAGAAACGCACCGAGCGCGAACGCATCAGCGACCGCAGCGTGACGGGTGTGTTTACAGGCTCGTATGCCATCAATCCTTTCACGGGTGAAGCCGTACCTATCTGGGTCAGCGATTATGTATTGGCCGGATATGGCACAGGCGCCATTATGGCCGTGCCTGCCCACGACAGCCGCGACTATGCCTTTGCCAAGCACTTCAACCTGCCCATCATACCTTTGGTAGAAGGTTGCGACGTGAGCGAAGAAAGCTTCGACGCCAAAGAAGGCATCGTATGCAACTCGCCCAAAGCCGGTGTCACTCCCTATTGCGACTTGAACCTGAACGGATTGACCATCAAGGAAGCCATCGCTACGACCAAGAAATATGTAAAGGAACACCATTTAGGACGGGTGAAAGTGAACTACCGCTTGCGCGACGCCATCTTTAGCCGCCAACGCTATTGGGGCGAACCTTTCCCGGTATATTACAAAGACAATATGCCTTATATGATACCCGAAAGCTGCTTGCCTCTCGAATTGCCCGAAGTAGACAAGTTCCTTCCCACCGAAACAGGCGAACCTCCCTTGGGACACGCCACCCGTTGGGCTTGGGACACAGCAAACCATTGTGTAACAGATAATTCTAAGATAGACAACGTCACCATCTTCCCGCTCGAACTGAACACTATGCCCGGCTTTGCCGGCTCCAGCGCCTACTACCTGCGCTATATGGATCCGCGCAACCACACGGCTTTGGTCAGCAAGGAAGTGGACGAGTATTGGCGCAATGTCGACCTTTACGTGGGAGGAACCGAACACGCTACGGGACACTTGATTTACTCTCGTTTTTGGAATAAATTCTTGCACGACTTGGGCATCTCCGCCGTGGAAGAACCTTTCCAAAAGTTGGTGAACCAAGGTATGATACAAGGCCGAAGCAACTTTGTTTACCGAATCAAGGACACCAACACCTTCGTGTCGCTCAACCTGAAAGACCAATATGACACTACCCCACTCCACGTGGATGTGAACATCGTATCGAACGACATACTCGACTTGGAAGCCTTCAAAGCTTGGCGACCGGAATACGCTACGGCCGAGTTCATCCTCGAAGATGGAAAATACATCTGTGGATGGGCAGTTGAAAAGATGTCGAAATCGATGTACAACGTAGTCAATCCCGATATGATTGTAGAGAAATACGGTGCCGACACGTTGCGTATGTACGAGATGTTCCTTGGCCCGGTAGAACAATCCAAGCCTTGGGACACGAACGGCATTGACGGCGTACACCGCTTCCTGAAGAAATTCTGGAGTCTCTTCTACAACCGCACGGACAAGTATTTGGTAACCGAAGAAGCCGCCACGAAAGAAGAATTGAAGTCGCTTCACAAACTCATCAAGAAGGTGACAGGTGACATTGAGACTTTCTCGTACAACACCAGCATCAGTGCCTTTATGATTTGCGTGAACGAACTGGCCGCCTTGAAGTGCTGCAAGAAGGAAATCCTGAATCCGCTGATTGTTACCCTGGCACCGTTTGCTCCTCACATCTGCGAGGAATTGTGGGAAACGCTGGGCAACACCGGTTCGGTATGCGACGCACAATGGCCTGTTTACAACGAAGAATACTTGGTTGAAAACTCGGTGAATTACACCGTTTCCTTCAACGGAAAGGCTCGTTTCAACAAGGAATTCCCGGTAGAGACTTCTTCGCAAGACATACAAGATGCCGTACTGGCCGACGAACGTTCCGCCAAATGGATGGAAGGCAAGTCGGTAGTGAAAGTCATCGTCGTGCCGAAAAAGATCATCAACATTGTTGTTAAATAAATGAGATAATGTACTAATATGTCAATGTGCCAATGTGCTAATGTGCTAATGTAATAATACCCAATTAACGCATTAACTAATTAACGCATTAGCACATTAACTAATTAACACATTGGCACATTAGCAAATTAGCACATTAAGAAGAATATGCAAATTACAAAACCAACCAAAGCAGCATTGATAAGGGAACTGAAGGATTACGTCTTCATCACTATCGGCCTTATCAGTTATTCTCTGGCGTGGGCGGCTTTTCTCATCCCCTACCAGATTACGACGGGAGGAACCACCGGTATAGGTGCCATTATCTACTATGCCACAGGATTCCCCATCCAATGGTCGTATTTCCTTATCAATGCAGTACTGATGACGTTTGCCATCAAGATTTTAGGACCTAAATTCAGTATCAAGACCACGTATGCCATCATTATGTTGACCTTCTTCCTGTGGCTTTTCCAAAAGTGGGTCAACGGGCCGGACGGCATTCCACCGCAGATTTTAGGCCCCGGACAAGACTTTATGGCTTGCCTTATAGGCGCGGCTATGTGCGGCTTTGGTTTGGGCATTGTGTTCAATAGCAACGGAAGTACGGGCGGCACGGACATCATAGCCGCCATCATCAACAAATACCGTGACGTAACGCTGGGACGTATGATTATGGCTTGCGACGTGATTATCATCAGTTCCTGCTATTTTATCTTCCAAGATTGGCGACGGGTCATATTCGGATTTGTTACCCTGTTTGTCATCGGATTCGTGCTCGACTATGTAGTGAACAGCGCCCGTCAATCCGTACAGTTTCTTATTTTCTCCAAAGAATATGAGAAAATTGCCGACCACATCGCTAAAGACACCCATCGAGGTGTAACGGTGCTCAACGGTACAGGTTGGTACAGCAAGAAAGACGTGAAAGTGCTGGTAGTATTGGCCTACAAACGCCAATCCGTGGAAATATTCCGTTTGGTAAAGGACATCGACCCCAACGCCTTTATTTCCCAAAGCTCCGTCATCGGTGTATATGGAGAAGGCTTTGACAAAATCAAAGTAAAATAATATTTATTATTATCATATTGTATTGTAATGAAGAAATTTGTTTTTGCCACCAACAATGCTCACAAGCT
>CALUIQ010000180.1 GCA_944320735.1 uncultured Bacteroides sp.
CGGAGGCCGCAATTGACAATTAACAATGGACAATTGACAATGATTTGCTAATCAATATCCGATTCATTGTATTTGCTAATTGTTAATTGTCAATTATCAATTATCAATTGTCAATTGTCAATTATCAATTATCAATTGTCAATTGTCAATTGTCAATTGTCAATTGTCAATTGTCAATTGTGCGCTCCGCGCACATAAATTATCATTTATAAAACTAATAACATACTATATATGAACACAAAGCCATTACTCGTGGCAGCATTGGGCCTGTTCCTGTTAGGCTCCTGCCACAACCACGATGCCCACGACCATAAGGCGGAAGGGCACGACCACGAAGCGGAAACCGCCGCGCACGACCACAGCGACGAAATCGTACTGACACCGGAGAAAGCCCGTGCGGCAGGCGTGCAAACCAGCATTGTCCAACCCGGCAGTTTCCATCAAGTAATCCGCACCAGCGGACAAATTGTTGCCGCGCAAGGCGAAGAAACCTTTGCCGTGGCACCTGTTGCGGGCGTAGTTACCTTCCGCAGGAAAGTCACCGAAGGTATGTCCGTGGCCAAAGGGAATCCGCTACTCACTCTCTCATCGAACAACATTGCCGAAGGCGACCCTGTCACCAAGGCACGCATCGCCTACGAAACGGCACGCCGGGAGTACGAACGAATGAAAGCCCTACTGCCCGACAAGATTGTGTCGGAGAAGGACTTCCTGCAAGCCAAGGAAAACTACGAGAACGCCCGCATCAACTACGAAGCGTTGGGCGGCAGCCATTCTTCGGACGGTGGAGAACTGACTCCCGACGGTGTAACCGTATCGGCACCTATGGGGGGATATGTCAAGTCGCTCTTGGTAAAGGAAGGCGACTACGTACAGGTGGGACAGCCCTTGGTTAGTATCACCCGCAACCGCCGCCTCTACCTGCGTGCCGATGTCTCGGAGAAATACTACGGACAACTCGCCCGAATCACGTCCGCCAACTTCAACACGCCCTATAATAATAAGACGTATCGCCTCAGCGAACTGAACGGACGGCTGTTGTCTTACGGCAAGACGGCCACCGACCAAAGCTATTACATCCCCGTCACTTTTGAGTTCGACAACCAGGTGGATGTAGCACCGGGTGCTTTCGTAGAAGTCTACCTGCTGTCATCACCTATTGAAGGCGTGCTTACCCTGCCCCTGACAGCCCTGACGGAGGAACAAGGCAGCCACTTCGTCTACCTGCAAGTGGATGACCACGGCTATAAAAAGCAATTGGTCACCGTAGGAGCCAATGACGGTGAGCGGGCGCAGATTCTCTCAGGGGTGAAGGCGGGCGACCGTGTCGTGACGCAAGGTGCTTATCAAGTAAAGCTGGCTTCGGCCTCCAACGCCATCCCGGCACATACGCACAACCACTAATACCAATTACCTGCTGATATTTAACTGTGTGTTTATTTTTCATCCGCAGATGACACGGATAACACGGATTTTTAAAGGGGCTTCGCCCAAATCTATGTCATAGGCAAAGAAAAAATATAAATCTGCGTCATCCGCGTCATCTGCGGATGAATAATCAACACACAGCGCAGCCCGATAAATTATCATTTAATGTTGTACATTTCCTTATTATGCTGAACAAAATCATACATTTCTCCTTGCAGAACCGCATCCTGGTGCTGGTAGCCTCGGTGCTGTTGCTGGTAGGCGGAACTTACACCGCCCTGCATACGGAGGTAGACGTGTTTCCCGACCTTACCGCCCCGACGGTGGTTGTTATGACCGAAGCCAACGGTATGGCGGCGGAAGAGGTGGAACAACTCGTCACCTTCCCGATTGAAACATCTGTCAACGGTGCCACACACGTGCGCCGCGTCCGCTCCTCAAGCACCGCAGGATTCTCTGTCGTGTGGGTAGAGTTCGACTGGGACACGGACATCTATCTGGCCCGTCAAATTGTGAATGAGAAGCTGATGCTCGTGGCCGAAGACTTGCCCGACGGGGTAGGCCAACCTACGATGGGTCCCCAATCGAGCATCCTCGGCGAAATGCTCATCGTAGGACTGACCTCCGACTCCACTTCTATGCTCGACCTGCGCACGCTGGCCGACTGGACCATCCGTCCCCGCCTGCTTTCCACGGGAGGCGTGGCGCAAGTGGCCGTGTTGGGAGGCGACATCAAGGAATATCAGATACAGCTGGACCCCGAACGTATGAATCACTACGGTGTCACCCTCGGTGAGGTGATGGAAGCCACGCGCGGAATGAACCTCAACGCCAACGGCGGGGTGCTTTATGAATATGGCAACGAATACATCGTGCGCGGCGTCATTGCTGAGACCGACGCGGAGGAGATGGGGCGTGCCGTCGTGAAAGCGGCCGCGGGTGACGAGCTACAAGCAACGAACGGGATGTCTCCTCGCCCCGTCCTACTGGAGGACATCGCCGACGTGCGCATCGGTGCCAAAGTGCCCAAGTTGGGAACGGCTTCCGAACGGGGCAAACCTGCCGTGCTGCTGACCGTGACCAAGCAGCCTGCCACCAGCACGTTGGAGTTGACCGCCCAATTGGAAACCGCCCTAAAGGATTTGGAGAAGAACTTGCCTGCCGACGTACACGTCTCAACCGACATCTTCCGCCAAAGCCGCTTCATCGAAAGCTCCATAGGCAACGTGCGCAAGTCGCTCGTAGAGGGCAGTATCTTCGTGGTCATTGTCCTCTTCCTCTTCCTGGCCAACGTGCGCACTACTGTGATTTCGTTGGTCACTCTGCCGTTGTCATTGGTCATCTCGCTACTTGTACTGCATTATATGGGACTGACCATCAACACGATGAGTCTCGGAGGTATGGCCATCGCCATCGGGTCGTTGGTAGATGATGCCATCGTGGACGTGGAGAATGTCTACCGACGCCTGCACGAGAACCGCACCTTGCCCCCGGAGCTTCGCCTGCCCGTACTGCAAGTGGTGTTCAACGCCTCGCGCGAAGTGCGTATGCCCATCCTCAACTCTACGCTCATCATCATCGTCAGCTTCGTGCCCCTGTTCTTCCTGTCGGGTATGGAAGGCCGAATGCTGGTGCCACTGGGCATCGCCTTCATCACCGCCTTGGCGGCATCCACCATCGTGGCACTGACACTGACACCTGTACTCTGCTCCTACCTGCTGAAGAAGCGGGGCGAAAAGGACGGAGAGGTAGACATACACCATCCGCTGTTTGCAAATGGGAATATTCCTGCTATAGCCACTTCATCAACTATGATTCAGGCCAAGAACGGTGACTCCGCCGTGGCCCACTGGATGAAGAAAGGGTATGAACGCCTGTTGACGTTCGCCTTAGGGCACGGACGGAAGATATTAGCCGCCACCATCGTGGTGTTCCTGGTCTTCTTGGGTCTGTTCTTCACCCTGGGCCGTTCGTTCCTGCCCTCGTTCAACGAAGGGTCGTTCACCATCAACGTCTCTTCCCTGCCGGGCATTTCGCTGGAAGAGAGTGACGCCATCGGCCGCCGTGCCGAAGAACTGCTCCTGTCGATACCGGAGATTCAAACGGTAGGCCGAAAGACGGGACGCGCCGAGCTGGACGAGCACGCCCTTGGGGTGAACGTCAGCGAACTGGAAGCACCTTTCGAATTGAAAGACCGCTCGCGCAGTGAACTCCTGGCTGAGGTACGCGCGAAGCTGTCCACCATCGTAGGAGCCAACATCGAGATTGGCCAGCCCATCAGCCACCGTATTGACGCTATGCTGAGCGGCACACAGGCCAACATCGCCATCAAGCTCTTCGGTGACGACCTGACACGTATGTTTATGCTGGGCAACGAAATTAAGCGGAAAATACAGGATATACCTGGCATAGCCGACCTGACAGTGGAGCAACAGATAGAGCGCCCGCAGCTGGTTATCCGCCCCAAACGAGACGTGCTGGCCCGTTACGGCATCTCACTGCCCCAATTTGCCGAGTTCGTCCGTGTATGCCTGGCCGGTGAAGCCGTCTCGCAAGTCTACGAGCAAGGCAAGACGTTCGACCTTGTGGTGCGTGTGCGCCACAATCTGCACGACCAGATAGACAAATTGCGCAACCTGATGATAGACACTGGCGACGGACGCAAAGTGCCCTTGGACTACGTGGCCGAAGTGCGTTCCGCCACAGGGCCGAACACCATCAGTCGTGAGAACGTGAAGCGCAAGATTGTCATCTCCGCCAACGTGGCCGACCGTGACCTGCGTTCGGTAGTAAACGACATTCAGGAGCGCATAGATACTCAAATCAGTTTGCCCGAAGGCTATCACGTGGAGTACGGCGGACAGTTCGAGAGCGAGCAGGCGGCCAGCCGCACGTTGTTGCTGACGTCGCTTATGAGCATCGTGGTCATCTTCCTGTTGCTTTACCACGAGTTCCGCAGCGTGAAGGAGAGTGCCGTTATCCTCATCAATCTGCCGCTGGCATTGATAGGCGGTGTGTTCGCCCTGCTCATCACCACGGGTGAGGTCAGCATCCCGGCCATCATCGGTTTCATCTCCCTGTTCGGCATCGCTACACGCAACGGTATGCTGCTCATCAGCCACTACAACCACCTGCAACAAGAGGAAGGCTATGGGCTGTACGATAGCGTCATCCGTGGTTCACTCGACCGACTGAACCCCATCTTGATGACAGCTTTGTCTTCAGCTTTGGCACTTATCCCGCTGGCATTGGGTGGCGACCTGCCCGGCAACGAAATCCAAAGCCCGATGGCGAAGGTTATCCTGGGCGGTCTGCTGACGTCCACCTTCCTCAACGGCTTCATCATACCGATTGTCTATTTAATGATACATAAAAAGAGAATGATTGCGTAAATGGGAATTTATTTTTCGAACACAGAGACACGGAGACACAGAGAAAAAAGTTTTTTCGTGTGTCTCTGTCACCCCGAGCGTAGTCGAGGGGGCTCACATAGCGCATACTCAGTGTTACTTGAGATGTCTCGACTACGCTCGACACGACAAAAGAGAATAAAATCTCTGTGTCTCCGTATCTCTGTGTTCATAAAAACAGCCCTGTAAATTATCATTTAAACTACAATAGAAATGAAAAAGAAATTCTATATATTATTATTGAGCCTCCTGTCTTTCAGTCCCTCAATGGGGCAAAACAGAGGTGAGGCCTCCATCAACGCCATCCTCCAACAGATAGAGGCGAACAACAAGCAATTGCAGAGCAACGAACGGCTCACCGCCGCCCAAAAGCTGGAAAACCGGGCGGCCAACAACCTGCCCGACCCTACCCTGTCCTACGCCCATCTTTGGGACTCGGACGACAAGGACATCACCGTGGGAGAGTTGGTCATCGCACAGAGTTTCGACTTCCCGTCACTCTACGTCACCCGTGCCAAGCTGAACCGTATGAAGTCCGGCTCACTGGACGCACAAGCCAATGCCCTGCGGCAAGACATCCTGCTGCAAGCGCAAGAAGCCTGCTTGGACATCATTTGGCTGAGCCGCCAGCAACAGATACTGGAAGAACGCCTGCGTAATGCCGAGGAACTGGCCAAGATGTATCGCCAACGCTTGGAAACCGGAGATGCCAACTCTTTAGAGGTCAACAAAATCAACTTGGAGCTACTGAACGTTCGCACCGAAGCCCGTCTGAACCGGACGACCTTGCAAAATAAACTGAAAGAACTGACTGCCCTGAACGGCAACCAATCCTTGGTGCCCGGACGCCCGATGCCAGAAGGTTCTGCCGCTCTTTCCGCCCGGAACTTAGGGCTGACGGAATATCCCACAATGCCCTTGCCCGATGACTTCGGCACACTCAGTGAAGAATTGTTGGCCGGTGACCCTGTCCTGCAATCGTTGGAGCACGAAAGCCAAGCCGCCCAAAAGCAACTTTCCGTCAGCCGCCAAGGATGGTTGCCTCAGTTGCAATTCGGTTATCGGCGCAATGCGGAAACACGCCACCCGCTCAACGGCTTGGTCGTAGGCTTCTCTTTCCCCATCTTTCAGAACCACGGCAAGGTGAAGACGGCACGCGCCCAAGCGCAAAGCATCGACTTCCAAAAGGAGAACGCCAAGCTCAACGCCAGCACGGCCTTGTGGCAACTCTATGACGAGGCGTGCAACCTGCACGCTTCCATCAAGGAGTACAACGAGACTTTCCGCCAACAACAAGACCTGAAACTACTGCGCAAAGCCTTGGAAGGCGGAGAAATCAGTATGATAGAATACTTCGTGGAGGTATCGGTGGTCTACCAAAGCCAAAGCAACCTGCTGCAATTGGAAAACCAGTATCAGAAGGTGATGGCGCGCATCTACAAGAGCCGGCTATAAGCTCTTGCGGATACGCCACTCCTGGGGATAGAGATTATTGGCACGGTTGCCGACATTCTTCACAAAGCCCAAGGGAATACCTTGGTAAGTCAGCAACACAATACCGCGAGGGGCCACATCCGGAAGGGTGATGGCCTCTTTGCGTAAATAGGCAATGGCTTGCGGCTCATCCACTTCCTGCCGGGGGAAGGCATCGGGACGCAACAAGACGCTCATAGCCAAAGTATGGAGAGGCACACAATCTTTCCCTTTCATCTCCGCCAAGGGAACACCGGCCTGCCACACACGCACCTGCCGCTTCAACTCCTCCAGCATTGAAAGCCAAGCGGTGGGGAAAGCACTCACCGTACATCCTTCGGGCAGCAACGTATAGCTGTCCGCCTCCTTCAACCAGCCGCCTATTTCGGCCAGTTGGGCTTTGCCAAACAAAGGCCGCGCCTTGTCATTACCTTTCCCTCGCCTTTCTTTTGCTTTGGCAGACATCGGACGAGACGCCGTCTCTTCCCCGCCCTCCTTACGCAATACGGCCAAAAAGAATCCTTCGCCCCGCATACGATGGGGCATAAAACGGTAAACTGGGAAATCCTCTCCCGACAACAGATTGCCTTTGACGCCCCATTCACTTGGTACAGCCAAAGAGAGGACTTCCGCCCCCAATTCGTCCCGAATCCAACGGACATTCTCTTCGTCTTCCTTTATATTATAGGTACAGGTACTATATATTAATAGACCACCCGGCTTCAAGCAAGGCCAAATGTCGGTCAGGATACGCTGCTGACGCTTCCAACAATTCTCCACATTCTCCGGGCTCCACTCGCTCACCGCGCCTTCGTCTTTGCGAAACATCCCCTCGCCCGAACAAGGCACATCGGTCAGTATCAAGTCGAAGCAATCCGCCATCGGCGTAAAGTCCGCCGGGTCGCTGTTCGTCACCACCACATCGGGATGCCCCCACTTGGCCAGATTCT
>CALUIQ010000181.1 GCA_944320735.1 uncultured Bacteroides sp.
AGACAGGCATTACCCACGATGGCCATCACCAAGAAAGCCGAACCGCTCTTTGTCTGCTCGCCCAGGTCTTTCAAAGCCAGTGAAAATTGGGTAGGATACATAATGCTCATAAAGAACGAAATACCCAACATAGCGTACAGCCCCACTTCTCCACCAAACGCTACGACAACCACACAAAGCACTACATTAACCAACGCATACACCAACAACATATCCTGCGGACGAAACTTCACCATCAGCCCCGTGCCTATCCAACGCCCCAAGAGGAACATCAGCATATACAAACCAAAATAAGTGGTGGCGGTGCTTTCCGGTAACCCTGCATAAGTACAGCAATACACCAAGAAAAGACTGTTGATGGCCGTTTGACCACCGTTGTAAAAGAATTGGGCAATGACACCCCAGCGCAAATGGCTGTGCTTCAACACTCCGAAGTCTATCAACTTTTCACCTTCTTTGACCTTTTGTCCCTCCTCCCCAATCTTCGGCAATCGGGAGAAGATGAACACCACCGCTATCACCACCAAGAGCAACGCCAAAACCATATAAGGCAGCTTCATAGCGTCAGTCTCCACTTGTATGTAAGCGTCCCAACCGCCCGGATAATCGGCAGGCAAGGTGTCGCGCGTATAAGTACTGCCGCTCAAAATCAGTTTGCTCAAGAACATAGCAGCTATGAAAGCACCAAGTCCGTTGAAAGATTGAGCCAAGTTCAGCCTGCGCGGAGCCGTTTGCGGATCGCCCAAGGCCGTGACATAAGGATTGGCAGCCGTCTCCAAAAAACACATGCCCGTGGCGATGATGAAAAAGATGCACAAGTAGGCCCAATACTCCTTGATGATGGCAGCCGGAAAGAAGAGTAACCCTCCCACCGCTGCCAACAACAACCCGAACACGATGCCCGCCTTGTAGCTGTATCGCTTCATAAACATAGCGATAGGTATCGGGAAGATAAAGTAAGCCAACCAATAGGCCGACTCGGTAAAAGACGCCTCGAACGTATTCAGTTCACAGGTTTTCATCAACTGTCGTATCATCGTAGGCAGCAGGTTGCTGCTGATGGCCCACAAGAAAAACAAGCTGAAAACCAGTGTCAAAGGCAATAAGTATTTATTGTTTTTCATGTTACTAAGCATACACTATTCAGACATATTCTTTATATAGGGCAAATCGGGCAATGAGCCGAAGCCGTAGAAACTATGCGCATTCTCACCCAAGAATAGACGCTTCTCCTCCTCTGTCATTTCGGCAGATTTGGTAATGAAGTCGTAGGACATACGGTAAGTAATGGCCGTGATGGTGCGCGGATAGTCCGAGCCCCACATCAGTTTATCCCAACCTACCAAGTCGGCCGCTTCGCAGATAGCCTTTATGGCTCCCCGGAAGGGATAGAATTCTTCATTGAACAGCCACGTGATGCCGCCCGACTCAATGCGGACGTTCGGATGGCGGGCCAGTTTGATTTGCTCTTTCCAATCCTTTGCGGTGACCATGCCAAAGTGCCCTATAGCCACCTTCAACGCGGGACATTCCTGGATGACTTCTTCCACCTCGGCTATCTGCGTGGTGCCCTCCTCCATACAGAGGGAGAGAATCACACCGTTTTGCTCCATCAGCTTGAACATCTGCATCATCTCATCACTATTCAACATCACCCGTCCCTCCTTCAAGCGCAGACGATGGCCCGGTATCGCAATTCCCTTAAAGCCTCGCTTTATCAAGCCACGGGCTTCTTCCAAGAACCCCGGCTTACGAAACTCGCAAAGGCCGCACACAAAGAAACGATCGGGAAACCGTTGGGCGACATCCTCCAAATAGTCATTCTGAGGGCCATCGATAAACTCTTGCGTAATGACCGCCGCTCCTACTTGAGCGTAATCCATATTAGAAAGGAACACTTCCGCACTATTCACGCCGTCCACCAAAAAGGGAGGCAGCATTTGCCTCACCTCTCCCATAAACAAGGAACGTCCATTCTCCAAGGTGCGTATGGGCAACCCATCCACCACCGTGTCTTGCCTCAGCCACAGATGGGCATGGGCATCTATAATCGTATAAGCCATGAGGTCATCCTCCATTTTTAAGTATTCGCCCAACTTACCCGCATCTGGTCGCCAATGATAGCCTGCACTTCTTTTACCAGCGTTTCGTCCATCGGCTCTTCAATGTAAGCTACATTCTTACGCACATTTTGCGGGTTGGTCGTACTGAAGAGTGTCGTGGCAATTCGCGAATTGTTGACGGCATATTGCATAGCCAACTTCTCGATGGGATAATTCTTGGCCTTGCAATGCTCCATGGCACAACGGCAAACCTCCACCAAAGGTTTGGGTGCCGGATGCCAATCGGGCACACCACGCTCGGTCAGCAACCCCATGGACAAGGGCGAAGCATTGATGATGCCGATGCCTTTCTCTTCGAAATAATCCAAGAAATCCACTAGTTTGTCATCGCACAAGCAATAATGGCAGAAGTTGAGCACACTCTCCACCGTGCCTGCGGGCGAATGGTCGATAACCCACTTCAGATTTTCCAACTGCAAGTCGGTGATGCCCACGTGGCTCACTACCCCCTTCTCACGCAACTCTACCAATGCCGGCAACGTCTCGCCCACCACTTGGTGAAGGTCGGCAAACTCGATGTCGTGTACATTAATCAAGTCTATATGGTCAATGTTGAGTCGCTCCATACTCTCGTACACACTCTCCGTAGCCCGTTTGCCGGAATAATCCCACGTATTCTTACCGTCCTTGCCATAACGCCCCACTTTGGTAGAAAGGAAATATTTGTCTCGGGGAATGTCTTTCAACGCTTTCCCCAACACAGTTTCAGCCTTGTAATGCCCATAGTAAGGTGACACGTCAATAAAGTTGATGCCGGCCTCTATGGCGGTAAACACGGCTTCAATGCCCTCTTTCTCTTTCAATTCGTGGAAAACTCCCCCCAATGAAGAAGCGCCAAAGCTAAGCACCGACACCTTCATGCCCGTCTTCCCAATCTCATGGTACTGCATAACTATGATAATTTTTAGATGATGAATAATTAAATCTTTATGGAAACAAAGGTAAGAAATGCCTTTATAACCTATATGCAGGTACAAGCAGAAAATGCACGTAACGGTTTACGTAAGAAATGTTGCATTCCGTGCGTTACATTTGGAAGAAATGTGTTTACTTTGTACCATTATTGATTAAGACAGGTACACCATGAACGACTCCCGGCATACTTCCCTCAAAGACTTGGCGCAAGCCTTAGGCGTGTCCATACCCACCGTATCGCGCGCCTTGAAAGACAGTCCCGAAATCAGCAAAGAGCTAAGGCAAAAAATCAAAAGCCTGGCCAAGGAGATGAATTATCGTCCCAATCCTTTCGCCATGAGCTTACGCAGGAATACCCCGCGCATCATCGGGGTCATTGTGCCCGACCTCGTGACCCATTTCTTTTCGTCCATTCTGAGCGGCATTGAAGACACCGCCGTAGCCAACGGATACTTTGTCATCATCACCACCTCACACGAGAGTTACGAGCATGAGAAACGCAACATCGAAAACTTAGTGAACATGCGCGTGGAAGGCATCATCGCCTGCCTTTCGCAAGAGACAACGGACTATAGCCATTGGGCCGCCTTATCGGACATCAACATACCACTCATACTTTTCGACCGCGTATGCCTGACGGAACGTTTTTCCACCGTAGTGGCCAACGGAGCCGAATCCGCCCAAACGGCCACCCAACACCTGTTGGACACAGGCAGCAAACGTGTGGCTTTTATTGGTGGTGCCAATCACTTGGACATCGTAAAGCGGCGCAAACACGGTTACCTGGAAGCTCTCCGCGCCAACGGCATCCCCATCGAAAAGGAATTGGTCGTATGCCGCAAGATTGATTATGAAGAAGGCAAACTCGCCACCGAGTCCCTGCTTGCCTTGCCCAATCCGCCCGACGCTATCCTGGCCATGAACGACACGTTGGCTTTTGCCGCCATGGAAGTCATCAAAAGCCACGGACTTCATATCCCTCAAGACATCGCCCTCATAGGTTATACGGATGAAAAGCATGCCAACTATGTAGAGCCCAAACTCTCTGCTGTCTGCCACCAAACTTACCTGATGGGGCAAACCGCCTGCCAACTCCTCATCGACCGTCTACAAGGTGACCTCACCGTGCGTCAAGTAGTCATACCTACTTCGTTGCAAATTCGGGAAAGTAGCGTGAAAACGAGTGGGCATTAGTAAGAATATGGAAAAGTAATCAGACAAAAAATGCCATTCCTTGTTCCTTGATGAAAGGAATAAGAAATGGCATCTATTCTTGGATGGCCAATATTTCCGCATCTTGCGGCACACCCCAATGCATTTAGCAAACATCCGCTGATGCTGTGTCGCAGGGATGCGACACCTCCTCTATGCACTATATTATCGTTGCGATTTCTTCAGCCGACAATCCTGTCATTTGGGCAATCATATCCACTGGCAATCCCGCGGTTTTCATATTTAAGGCAATGGCCAAAGCTTTCTTCTTTTCACCTTCTACCACCCCCTCTTCTCTGGCTGTATTCAACACGTCATTTTGTATCATAATGGCATTAACATGTTCATCGTAGGCATGACGCTCCTCCGGCGACATGTCATGATAGCGCAGCTTCTCGCGTGCCTCAGACAAGCCGGGAGCCGTCGTGTCCGGGTCAATATTTCCCGTCTTAAGGTATTGTATCCACTCCTCCAGCGGAGTCTTTGCCACCTGGTTGAACTCGTTGACTCGTATCAAGTAATATTCCGGGAACAATTCCGCAGGGTATTTCTGCACGACAGCCCCTTCCTCCTTGGTGGATATCAGCAGCTCGTCCTTGGTATGCACACCGACAAAATGAGTCTGACCGTGGTACAAATAATCGTTCCCTTTGCCCAAATCGAAATAAAGGATGCTGATGGAATACACCTTTTTCACCTCCTTGTAGCTCTTCCCCAAAGAGATGTGCTCCGTGATGGCTTTGGAGGTGCCGTAAAGGATGCGTTCCAGGTAATAAAGCTCGCGCGTGTTCTGCACCTCCACAAGAATGATTTCCCCCTTGCTGTTCTTCGCCTTGATGTCCACCCGGTTGAACTTGTCGTCATCGTGCTGTTGGTTACTTTCACTTTCCAATATTTCGACAATTGTAGTCTTGTCATTAAAGAGCACGGTCAGTAGCCCTTCCAGCACGCTGAAGTTGGCCTTGTCACGCAACAGCCGCTTGATGGCCCAGTCAAATCGTATGTAGTTGTCGATTCCCATTCTGCAAGAGTTTAATCAGTTTTACTTTATGCAAAGTAACGTTTTTTATTTGAAAAATGCAAGAACGCCGGGGCATTTATCGTAAGCACCCGTAAACACTCGGCAATAGTCACTTCTAATAATGTTATCTTGCGAATAAGGGCAATACCCATCTGTATTCAGTTCAAACCAATATAATTGAAATTTTGTATTTGGTCTTTCAAGATAATAATGGTCACCGAAACTGCTTTACGCAAGAAAGATAAAATTCATTATCATTTTCCAATAACAATGGTTGACAATCACATCGTTACTTAAATTATACATCTCTGTTAATTCCCGCAATAAAGTAAACATATGAAGTCACCATATGTCAACCGATAATCCTGCACAGCTCATCAATCAGTGACCGACTTGCAAAATCTCCCAATTCAGACAATGGCTTTAAGTCCGGTTGGGTGAGCAATGCTTTCAGTTCTTCCGCGTCGTTCGCCACATATACATATCCCAATTCTTTCATCTTTTGCGCCGTGGCAAGCTGGTGCTCGTTACGGTGTTCGCCCAAGGCAGCGATGCGCGGAAAGATGATGATGGGTTTGCGCTGGCGCAAGGCAGAAATAATCGTACCCATTCCGGCATGGGCGACTATCAACCGGGCTTTGCCGAACAGTTTGTTAAACTCATCAGGCGGCAGGAAATCCACCGTCCGTATGTTCTTTGCCCGGTACTCGCTTTTATAAACCTGGGCGACAACTTCTTCATTCAGGTGAGCCGCCACTTCATCCACTATTCTTACAAAGCGGTCGAAAGGGGCTTGCGTCCCGATGGTACAGAATATCATAGCTATCTATATGAAAGGTTTTACAGAAATTACCCAAATCCTATTCACCGAATATGTTTCCGGCATAATGCACTTGCGCGGTTGCAAGTCCGGGCCACTGTGTATAAACGTAATGGGCGAACTTACTGGCCAATTTCCCGCACGCGCTCATGGTCTGCACATTAGCCACCGAATCCACCCAAATCGTTTTGATGCCAACCACTCGGCCTATGATGATTGTCAGCAGTCCCGGTGCCGCCCCCGTGGTAAGGATTGCCGCAGGGTGTTCTTTCAATAGCAACGCCAATATTCTAAATGAAGCCGGCACCATCTTCCACGCGTCCCAACGGCTGAAATCCGTTATGGCATGAAAACGATGATGGCCTATCATCGACCGGCATTTCGGATGTGTCGACATATACACCACTTCGTAATGCTCTTCCAGCGGCCGGGCGATGCGTAGCAACTGCACCCAATGCCCGCCTATGGATGCTACGGCTAAGATTTTCTTCATCTAATATGTATTTTGATGATTAATTATTGCTTGTAAAAAAACGCTTTAATTTTTCCATCCATTCCCTGTAAATCCTGTCAATGGAGAACTTTTTACTCTTTTCCATTGCAGCCTGTGCCATCCGTTCGCGAAGCGATTCGTCTCTCATTAGCTTGGAAAGCAAGTCCGCCGCTTCCTTGGCATCGAACTTCCCATTGTGATAGGGAATCACAACACCGTCTTTCCCATCCTCAATGATGTCTCCCACCGCCGCATAACTGTTGTACACGGCAGGAATTACCCCGAAGCTCATACATTCGGGAAGCACCAAAGGGAAGCCCTCAAAGTCTGAAGCAAGCATAAGGACGGATGCCCGCTTGTAATATTCCGTGGGAATTTGGAAACCTACGAATGACACCCGTTGCAAGTTCAGTTCCTGTACACGTTTCTCCAAGCGAGACTTGTCCTCGCCTGCGCCGACAATGGTCAGCCGCCAATCCGGGAAATCTTTTTCAAGATGACTCCAAGTATCTATTACTCTGTCTACTCGTTTCACAACTACCTCTAAACGACCGACATATATGATTTCTTTCATTTTGTAATGAGCTTCGTATCGGAACCCACCTATGTCAATCGTGATGGGATTGGTTTGTACCATTAGGTGATTCAAATTCTTTTTATGAGTAAAAAGTTTGAACTCATCAACATAGTTATCGGACAAGACTAAATATAAATGACTGTTCTTATAAACATACCGCATAGATGCGGAAGTAACAAATCGGAAGGCTTTACGTTTTAAACATAACATTCCCTTTTGCAGCACATTGTTACATTTAGATAAAGCTAAATTTATCTCTTGAATCCGTCCGTTGGAACTGGGCGCACTGTGATAAACTGAAACTATTTTCACGTCAAGCCCTTCAATTGCCTTCTTTACCACTTTGATGGGAATATAAGGAAGCCCCCATTGGTTGATAATCACATCCACTCGGTTGTCAGTCACGATTTTTCGCAAAGCCTGAATGCTTTCTTTGCATACCGAATAATTGTTTTGTTGATATACCTTTATTTGCTTACAGAATCGTTCCGCTATAGAATGCTCGCCCACCAAGAAAGAATAAACGCATACATTATGTCCTTCCTTGACGAACTTATTGGCCAAGACAGAGGTCACCACTTCCACGCCTCCTATGTCAAGAGACTTTAATAAAAAAAGGATGTTCATTGTGATTGTTTAATAATCAGATTGAAGAGAATAGACATTCTTTGTACATATGTTATTCAGAAATGCCAATGATTTCTCCCGCCACTTGTCTATCATTAGTTCACTCATAGATATTCATCGGGAGCAAAGACGTACAGGAGTGATTATAACGTTTCATACGGGAACACGTCCCCATAACACTCTAATTGCTTGGAGTACCAGTTCCAATACTTTCTAAACTTATGGGAGGCCAACAACGTTGGCGCACAGATATGCGCATTATGTCCCAAAAGGGAAGCATAGAAAATCAGGCTCGTTGTAAATCCGCATACTTTGTATTTCGTATCCGAGCAAAGTATCATTTCGAAAGGAACACTGTGGGGCAAGGCTTGTACCTTAAAACCGCACTCTATGAAAATACGGTTGATTTCTTCAATATTTTCCTTAGATTGATAAGGATGATACTTCACATAATTCTTACTTCCCCCATATCTTTGTATCAATTTTCGGGTCGCTTCCATGAAAATTTTCTTTTCGATATTTTTCACCTCAACCAACGATTCAAATACAAACAAGGTAGATTCCGATTCTATAGTAAGATGCGTATCAACCACAGGCCATGAAACAACCGTATGCCTGCAATGCATATTGCGGAAAATTTTGTCCGTAATGGCAAAGGTCTCAGAGACTGTTTTATCCTTAAGTCCAGAAGTGTCGTTCCAGCAACGATCCATCCATATCCGTGTACCACAAGTCAAGAAATTTTTGACATAAAACGCTTTCCACGAAAATTTTGGTTTTATAGGTTCCGGCAAACAAAAATCCGCAATGCCTTCTTGAATAAACTTCACATCCTTGCAGGATGGATGGGTGGCAAAAAGCTGAAAAGTCATGAAACTCAAATGCGGTATATATAGAATAAATGGTTCACTGATGTGTGTATCAACAAAATGATCCAACCAAGCGGCATGTTCCTTGATTTTCTTATTCGTATTGCCTTTCAGGTAAATATAATATTTTTCACTAATATCAAACTTCGTGTACTCTTGCCCTAACAAATCGCACCGGTAATTCCTGCCCAAAATGAAAATAACATCCTCTTTAGACAGTTTCAAATGATTGACAACTCCCAATGCGGTTAAGAAAGGAGTATGCGAACCTATAACAAATACATGTTTCATTGCATTCTGATTTTACTTATCTAATTCGATTGGTTCAATTCCTCGAACATGGATATATATTTTCTTCCAATTGCTTCATTCGAATAATTTTCCCGAGTATGGTCACTCATTTTTGCAACAAGATTGTCATATATATCCGAATGATGAAGTATTGTGTGTTTCATAATTCTTTCCAATCCTTTTACGTCATTTGGTTCAAAGATAAATCCGTTTATACCTTCCTTTACTTCATCCGTAAAACCAGGCATATTTGTGACTATGACAGGCCTGTTATAGTTAAACGCCACCTTTAATGCCCCACTCTGAGTGACAATCCGATAAGGCTGTACAAAATAGTGTGCAGAGGCGAACAAATCGGGGATTTCAGCGTTTTCAATCAACCGAATATTGCATTCAAATATTTCGGGATAGCGCATCTTGGATTGGTAAAAGTTCCAGTTGTCACATTTCCCGTTAATTGAAACTTTAAAATTACGTATCCCTTCTTCGTATAGATTACAAGCAGCTTCTATGAGCAAGTCTATGTTTTTCCCGTAGTTAATGACTCCAAATGAAAGGAATCTGACAATCTGACTACTCCCATCCGCATATTTCACTGTAGGTCTCCCAAAATCCTTCAGAGCAAGATTGATTACACGGACTTGTGGTTTAGGATATTGTTGCTTGAAGAGTGCCGCTTGCGATATGGAAAACATATTTACTGTTTTTGCCGTGCTATAAACCAATCTAT
>CALUIQ010000182.1 GCA_944320735.1 uncultured Bacteroides sp.
TTTGGCCAGCGCTTCGTCATACTTGCTTTTGGTGGGCTCTTTACTTTCCATGTTCCTTCAGTTTAGGGTTGTTGATATGTCTGTCTTGATCTCGTTTCGTTTTCTTCTCGATGCTGCGGCGGAAAGCTTCGGTCAGGTCGGTACCTGTCTGGTTGGCAATGCAGAGCAATACCCAGAAAACGTCGGCTATCTCTTCGTCCAAATTGTCCTTTTCACCGGCTTTAAACGATTGGTCGCCATACTTGCGTGCCATCACACGAGCCAGTTCACCCACTTCTTCGGTCAGCACGGCCATATTGGTCAGTTCGCTGAAATAGCGTACGCCGTATTGCTTAATCCAAGCGTCTACCTGCTTTTGGGCTTCATCTAATGTCATCTTATTCTTTGTTTTTGGTGTCTATGCAAATTGTGACAGGGCCATCGTTCAGTAACTCTACTTTCATATCGGCACCGAACTCTCCGGTGCCGATTTCTTTGCCCAATGCGAGGGAAAGCTCCCGGCAAAACTGCTCGTAGAGGGGGATGGAAATCTCCGGCTTGGCGGCACGGATGTACGAAGGGCGGTTGCCTTTCTTGGTGGATGCGTGCAGGGTGAATTGGCTCACGACTAAAATATCGCCTCCGGTTTCCAAGATGGACTTGTTCATTACCCCGTTTTCATCATCAAAGATGCGCAGATTTACAATCTTTTTGCACAGCCAATCGATGTCTTCCTGCCCGTCCGTGTCTTCAATGCCGACCAATATCATCATTCCTTTGCCGATGGCCGACTTGCAGACACCGTTGATGGTGACCGAAGCGTGTGCGGCTCTTTGTATTACTACTCTCATGGTGTATTCATTTTATTCGTTTGTACAAAAGTACAAATAATTAATGGAAAAGTGGCTTATTCTTTACGCATTCTCGTTGAAATGTTTGCGGAGTATTTCCGTTTTGGCCTTTCCTATCACCGCTTCCAAGTCCTCGGGCGAGGCTTCGCGAATGCGTTTGACACTTTTGAAAGCCTTCAATAAGGTGTTTTTTGTCTTTTCACCGATGCCTTTTATCTCATCCAACTCGGATGCCGTTTGGCGTTTGCTGCGCTTGTCGCGGTGGAAAGTGATGGCATACCGGTGTACTTCGTCTTGTATTCGGGTCAATAGGTTGAAGAGCGGCGTGTTTTGTTTCATACCGATGGATTGGGGTGGAAAGCCGTAAAGCAATTCCGAAGTACGGTGACGGTTGTCCTTGGCCAATCCGGCGATGGGGATGTTCAGCTTCAGTTCGTCTATTACCTCTTTTACGGCGCTCATTTGCCCCTTTCCACCGTCGGTGATAAGCAGGTCGGGCAGGGGGGCGTTCTCTTCCATAGCGCGGCTATATCGCCTCCTGACGACTTCCTGCATAGACGCATAGTCGTCCGGCCCTTCTACGGTCTTGATGTTATACTTCCGGTAGTCCTGTTTGGACGGTTTCCCTTTGACAAAGACAACGCATCCTGCCACGGGGTCAGAGCCTTGAATGTTGGAATTGTCAAAGCACTCGATGCGTATGGGCAGTCGGTCCAGATGCAGTTGCTCTTGTATCTCTTTGAGGAGTCGGGTCGTGCGTTGTTCGGGATTCAGCTTTTCTTGTTGCTTCAAGCGGTCTACTTTATATTGCTTCACGTTTTGGATGGAAAGGTCCAAAAGCTTCTTTTTGTCCCCTCTCTGCGGGATGGTGAAAGTGACATCTTGCAGTTCCATATCCAGCTCGAAAGGAACGATGATTTCGCGCGAATGGCTTTTGTAACGCTCCCTCATTTCTACGATACCCAGACGCAGCAGCTCTTCCTTGCTCTCGTCCAGTTTCTTTTTATATTCGAAAGTAAATGCCTGGTTGATGGAACCGTTTGTGATGTGCAGGTAGTTGATAAAAGCCGATTTTTTGTCCGTGTCTTCCTCGATGGAGAACACGTCGATGTTGTGGAGTACGTTGCTGACCACTTCCGACTTGCTTCGGTAGTTTTCTATCAAGAGATATTTTTCTTTCATTTTTTGCGCCTCTTCAAATTTCATCTCCGAAGCTAAATGCTGCATCTCTTCGTATAGCATCTGCTCCACTTCACGAGTATTTCCTTTCAAGATTTCCTTGATTTCACCGATGTTCTTCATATATTCTTCTTGGCTTTGTTTGCCTATGCAAGGGCCTGCACAGTTCTTGATGTGGTACTCCAGGCACACTTTGAACTTTCCGGCTCGTATATTCTCCGGAGTGAGATTTAAGTGGCAGGTGCGTATGGGATATAGGCGTTTGATAAGGTCCAGTACGGCATACATAGATGGCAGATGGCTGTACGGGCCGTAGTAAGAAGAACCGTTGCGGATGATGCGGCGTGTCTTGAAAATGCGCGGGAAATATTCGTTTTGAACGCAGATAGAAGGGTAGGTCTTGTCGTCCTTCAACAATACATTGTAGCGCGGCTTGTATTTCTTGATGAGGTTATTTTCTAATAGCAAGGCGTCTTCTTCCGAGTTGACGACAATATAACGGATATCGGCAATCTTGCTGACCAATACCCTTGTCTTGCCCGGTTCGTGTTCGCGATTGAAGTACGATGACACGCGCCGCTTCAGGTTTTTGGCCTTTCCAACGTAGATGATGGTGCCTTCCGTATTTAGATATTGGTAGATGCCGGGGCTTTCGGGCAGGTTTTGGACGATACCTTTCAGGTAATCGCTTGTTTTTAACTCATCGTTGTTTGCCATTGCGTTCTTATTCTTAGGAAATATAAAGAATGTGTCAAAGAGGGTAGAACACAGAGACACGAAAGCGGAGAGGCTTCTTTAATTTCAGATTTCTGGATTAATGAAATCATAAATCTAAAATCAGAAATCTCTGTGACTTCGTGTCTCTGTGTTTGTTTTTATAAGTGCAGTACGCTTTCCAATTCAACGTCTTCATCGAATACGTTTTTCCCTTGTAGGGCGGTAAGCTCGATGAGGAAGTTTACATAAATCTTTTTAGGATTCATCTGCTTCACCATCTTGCAGGCGGCAGCCATGGTTCCACCCGTAGCCAACAGGTCATCGTGTAGCAGTACGACATCATTCTCGTCGATAGAGTCTTTGTGTATTTGAATGGTATCGGTGCCATATTCCTTTTCGTAGCTTATCTCCATAACCTCGGCGGGCAGCTTGCCTGGTTTGCGCACCATGACAAAACCCGCGCCTAACTTCTCGGCCAAGATTGACCCTAAGATGAAGCCACGTGATTCGATGCCGGCCACTTTGGTGATGCCTTTGTCTTTGTACATTTCGTATAAAATGTTGGCCGCTTCTCTCAGGGCGACAGGATCCTTGAAGAGGGTCGTTACGTCATAGAACAGAATGCCCGGTTTGGGATAATCGGGTATTTCCCGGATGCTCTTCATTAATGTTTCTTTGCTCATAATCAGAGTTTTTATTTGGTTTATTGAATTTTTTGTTTCACGTGGAACTTTGGCGCGTCAGCGGCCGCAAAGTACCAATAGCACGTTGATGTCGCTGGGTGATACGCCCGGTATCCGGCTTGCTTGGGCACTGGTGTCCGGATCAATCTTTATCCACTTCTGTCGGGCTTCGGTAGAGAGTGATTGCAGGGAGGCGTAATCGAACCTTCCTTTAATCTTGATGTTCTCCAAACGTGCCAGCTTGTCGGCAATCATTCGCTCGCGTCCGATGTAGCCATCGTATTTGATAAGTATTTCCGCAGCTTCGATGATTTCTTCTTTGCGCTCCGTCAGGTTATCCAACTCCCGCTTGAATGCCGGGATGTGTTCGGCCAATCCTTGAATGGAAAGTTGCGGGCGGTTGAGCAAATCAATCAGTTTGCATCCGTGGCGGAGTGGGGTAGTTCCCATTCTTTCGAGGACAGGATTGATTAGGTCTGCTTTGATGGAGTAATTGCGAGAGAATGTGATGATGCGTTCTATCGCTTCCCGCTTTCGCTCCAATAAATTATGTCGCTCGCCGTCGGCCAAACCTAACTTCCATGCTTTCTCCGTAAGACGCATGTCGGCATCGTCCATACGAAGCAGGATGCGGTATTCGGCACGTGAAGTAAACATACGATAAGGCTCGTCCACGCCTTTTGTCACCAAATCATCTATCAGTACGCCGATGTATGCCTCATCACGCCCTAAGGTGAACGGCTCTCCTCCGTGGCAATTGATATGCGCGTTAATGCCGGCTATGATGCCTTGTCCTCCGGCTTCCTCGTATCCGGTCGTTCCGTTTACCTGTCCGGCAAAGAACAAGTTCTTGATTTTCTTTGTTTCCAACGTATGCTTCAATTGCGTAGGGTCGAAGTAATCGTATTCGATGGCATAGCCGGGGCGATATACGACCAAGTCGCGAAAAGCCGGAATCTTTTTCAAGGCTGTTAATTGGATATCCATCGGGAGTGAGGATGAAAAACCGTTCAAATAAAGTTCTTGCGTGGTTTCCCCTTCCGGCTCCAAGAACAACTGGTGTTGCGGTTTGTCGGGGAAGGTGACGATTTTGGTTTCAATGCTGGGGCAATAGCGCGGACCGATGCTTTGGATTTGTCCGTTGTAAAGGGGAGAATCGGGCAGGCCTTTACGTAACACTTCGTGTACTTCCTCGTTTGTGAAACAAGTCCAGCAGGGGAGTTGCTTCAAGTGGCGCACGCCGGTATTGAGAAACGAAAATTTGTGGAAGTCGTTCTCGCCTTCTTGTATCTCCATATCCTCATAATGCACGCTGCGTCCATCAATGCGTACCGGTGTTCCAGTCTTCATACGTCCGTAAGTGATGCCGTGTTGAGCGATGGATTCAGTCAATTCGTAGGATGCCGGTTCTGCCATACGGCCACCCGGAAGCATAGTGCGTCCTACGTGCATCAGTCCGTTTAAGAAAGTACCAGCTGTCAGAATCACGCAGCGAGCGTGGAAGGTCACGCCCCATACGGTGGTTACGCCTTGCACTTCTCCATCTTTGACGAGGATTTGGCGCACGGTGTCTTGCCAAATGTGCAGGTTGGGCGTGTTTTCCAATACTTCCCGCCATGCCCAAATGAACTTGTTACGGTCGCATTGGGCACGGGGACTCCACATGGCCGGTCCTTTCGATCGGTTCAACAGACGGAACTGGATGGCGGTGCGGTCCGTTACCAATCCCATGAATCCTCCTAAAGCGTCAATCTCGCGCACAATCTGTCCTTTGGCAATGCCGCCTACGGCCGGATTACAGCTCATCTGCCCTATTTTGTTCATGTCCATCGTAATGAGACACGTCTTCGAGCCTAAGTTGGCGGAAGCGGCAGCAGCCTCACAACCGGCGTGCCCGGCACCTATCACTATTACATCGTACTTGAATTCCATTCATTCAACGTTTTAATTACGGTGCAAAGTTACGAAAAACTTGTGAATCATAGGGTGCTTTTGTTTTTATTCAACCAAACTGTTGGTTACCCGCTCGAACAGGAAACGTTCTTGATTCCAATGGAAAGGCGGATAATTATGGTTTTCTCTGATTTCATTCCGGCGGAAGATTAAGCCGTCCACAGATTTGGCATAAAGAATCGGGTGGTCGAAAGTTTCAAATACGTTGTCCTCTATCACTATTCCGCCATGAAAATATTGTTTCTGTTTATCCAATTCCGGAATTACGGGATAGATGGAAATGACGGCGTTGGTGAATTGGAACAGATTGGTCAAGGCGTTTACAAAATGATTCTTGCGTATCAGCACATTGTGGCAAGCTCCTGTTTCGTACCAACCGTTGCAGTCTCCGCAAAGCAAGATGGCGGTGCCGGAAGTGTGGTCGAATAGATTCTCTTCTACAATCGTCCGCTTGGGTGTGCTGAACAGGCTTCCTCTTGCTCGGTTGTTGCGAATGACGTTGTGCGCGAAGCGGACTTCCGGTGTCCAGGTCAAGTTTTCTATGCCGATGGATTGCTCTGGCGTAAGTGCGGTAGGTAATGGACGGTCGAATGTAATACGGAATTGCTTGGCGCCTTCTACTTGGGCTTGGCCTTCCGGCTGAATGCTTGCAATGATGTAAGTAGAATCCATCGTTTCCATCGTTCGCGAACGGATGAATTGAACCGTGTCTCCCTGATAGCCCCAATCGAAGCCGTAGGACTGTCTGTGCATATAGGCGGCAATCAGCGTGGAGTCATTGAGGCGCTGTTGCACTTTTAGGTAAGTGCCGTGTACATTGATGGCATCATCCATCATATTTTCATAAAGTCCATTTTCCGATATAATCACCCCTTTGCATTGCGAGAAGTGAGTGGCGTCGGCTTGAGTTGTGAAGTAACGCGGGTCGTCCGTGCCCTTTAGGCATACCGAGACATGGTCTAAATGGATGTTCTCACAAAGCTGCGCCAATACGCCCATACCTTCCGCATAATGAATGCGCAGGTTCTGTAGTGTCGTGTTCTTGTTGTGCGAGAGGAATAGTCCCGGTGCCGGTCGGTGCCAAGAGCGCAAGGCCAATACCGCGCCTGGTATTAGACGGGGATTCTTCCAGCCTTTTGCCATAATGCGACGGTTACCCAAGTCTTTTATCTCGTTCCATCGAAGCGGCACGTCACTGGTGCGATATACCAGGTGTCGTGTCTGTGGCTCGAAAGCAATGGCTGAAGAGGGACGTAGTTCCCATCCTTCTCCCGAGACGAATAAACCGTTATTTTTGACTTCATAATTCACCCACGGGGCCATTTTCAACGTGATTTCTCCTTTCAGCGTGTCATTCTTCAATACACTGGCTTGAGCGATGTGAGGTTGCTCAAAGTCGATGGAGAAATTCTCCAGTCGACAATCTGACGAACGAAGCAAGGAGATGGGCAACATACGTCCGTGGAAAACGAATGACGAACCTTGCCCGTCCAGTGTCAGATGCTTCCAATCTTCCAAGGCAATACCTACTGACTTGGGATTGGTTTGGTCATGGTTCGAGATATAGTAGGTCTTTTTCTGCGTATTCATCGGGTGGAAATCGTAACGTCCCGGTTCAAACCGGATGACGATTCTCTTCTTGTCTCCCGCTTCTTGCCGGATTTCTTTCAAGGCGTTTGTCAGCAAGGGGGCAATGTCCTCTCCTGTGTCGGGTTTGATTCCATAATCGGCCAATTGATAGCACTTTGCATCTTTGTCTTGTGCCGTACAAGAGAAAAGGCTGAATAAAAGGGCGAAAATACCCCATATCTGTAGGATTTTCATGGCTTTTACTATAAGTGTATTTTGTTAAGTTAGAAAAAGATTTCCAAATGTACGGAATATATTCGGGAAATGAAAAAACGGTGTAGGTTTTATCAAAAGAAAGTGTTATCTTTGAATCATAAAAACAAGAGTTTACTTTTTTAGTGGCTATGGAAAATAAGGATATACGATGGGAACAACGCTTTGATAACTATCGCAAGGCGTTAAACCGGCTCAAGCAGGCGGTGGAAATTATGCGGGCGCAAAAAGAGTGGGAGGAAGACGTGGATGACTTGTTGAGAGAAGGGTTGATACAACGTTTCGAATATACACACGAACTGGCTTGGAAGGTGATGAAAGATTATGCAGAATACCAAGGCTATACCGAGATTCGTGGTTCGCGTGACGCTTTCCGCAAGGCTTTGGAGATAGGGCTTATTGCCGACGCTCGTTGGATGGCTTCCATAAGCGACCGTAATTTGACTTCTCATAACTACGATGATGAGACGGCGGAGGAAATATACGAGTCTATCGTGCACGTATATTATCCCTTGTTCATTCAGTTTGAACAGACTATGTTACGAATCCTTTCAAACCGATAACGATGCCTTACGGATTGACAGACAATGAATTAAGACAATTGCGTGATGTATTTGCCCAATATTCGCATATCGGGCAGGCGATTCTGTATGGCTCGCGTGCAAAAGGAACGTACAAACCTTTCTCGGACGTGGACATTACGTTGGTTGGCCATGAATTGACCCGTGAGGACTTGAACAGTATCCTGTTGGCCATAGACGACTTGCTGCTTCCTTATCAAGTCGATTTATCTATATTTCATAAGCTGAAGAACGAAGCCTTGATAGACCATATTCGCCGGCGGGGAATTGTGATATATCAGCGGGCAATATAACTAGTTCCCGATACGATTAATAGTCGTCACGGAGGGTGTATCAAAACGATTTAGAACACGGAGACACAGAGATACGGAGATTTTATTTCATTGATTTACAAATATATTTTCTCTGTGTCTTTGTGCCTCTGTGTTCTATTTTTTAATTATGATACATCCTCAAGGAAGCTGTTTATTTCTCCAAAGAATCTTTTTACTCCGGTAGCGGTGTCATAGGGCGACGCCCGCGGTTCAGTTTCACCCCTTCTTGGTATACTTCAGGACCGTGGAGTAAGCGGATGTCCAACTCTCCTAAGTTGACCAGGATGCCGCGTGCCATAAGTCCGGCATCTTCGTTTTGTTTACGAGGCAAGTTCTCGGCGGCTTCGCGCAACAGGGGTAAGTAAGGACGCAGGTAAGGATGCATCAGCGGGTCGAGCGAAATGCACTCAAGGGCCGAATATCCCATTTTGCGGTCAGCCTCTACGGTTGGCGTAAGGAGGCGTTCGATGCCTTCTGCCGGATGCCCTAAGTAAGCTACGGCATAGGCAGCTTCGGCGGCTACATAAGGGTCAGGGTCTTGTAACAAGCGGAGCAATTCGTCCGGACAAGTGGAAATGGTCTTCTGCCGGGCCAGTTGGGCATAACCAACGGCTGCCCAATAGCGCATCTCGGTGCGGCTATCAGTCAGGGCACGATGTAGCAGTGGCAAATCTTCTTCGGTGGCCACTCCCGCTGTTTCTACCAAACGGTAGAGTTCTTCCAACGGATAGTTCTCTTCACGCACCTTATTATATAGGTTGCACGTGGCACGGGTGGTAGGCAGGAAGAAGCCCAAATCTTTCGTCTCGCGGATGTGTTGCGACAAAGCTTCCCGCATTTGCTTCAGAATCGCTGCATGTTGGGGCGACGAAGAAAGATCGTGCGTCTCGCCGGGATCGTTGTCGAGGTCGAACAACATCTCTGCCGGATGACGGTCGAAAGGCAAAGCCCATACGGGATTGGTATTGTGTCCGCCCAACACATAAGCGTCCCAGGCTTTGTTGGAAGGAATGCCCCATTGGTAGTAGTTGCGCATCGCGAACGGACGGTAAGGCAGATAGGTGCGCAGGTATTTATAGCGTCCGTTGGTCACGGCACGAGCCGGTGTAAAATGGTGCAAATGGTTCGCGCCGAAAGCAAACTGAACCGTACGTTTCTCCTTGCTGGCATACTTGCCGAAGAGTGCTTTTCCCTGCATGTGTTTGGGCGGCTTGACCCCAGCCAAACTCAAGACGGTAGGACCTAAGTCTGTAAAGTTGACTAAGTCTTTTACTTGACCCTGAAGCTGGTTGGCTAAATGTTGCCATTTGGGCGGAAAATACACAATGAGTGGTACGCGCAACCCGCTTTCGTATAAATAGCCTTTACCACGCGCGATGCATCCGCCGTGGTCGCTAAAGAAGAATATGATTGTATTGTCCGACAGGCCTTTTTCTTGCAAGTCTTTCAGGAAGAATCCCAGCCAAGTATCTACATCCTGCGTGGATTCCAAATGGCCGGCATAATCGGAGCGGACTTCGGGGAGGTCGGGCACATAGTCGGGTAAGGTGAGCAATTCGGGGTAGATACCCTCGGTGGTATAGTCACGCCGCCCGTCGGTATGGAAAGTACGGATGCGTCCCATGTGCGAAGTTAGGGTATTGAATACGGCGAAGAATGGTTGGTCTTTGCCCCGCTTCGGGCTGTTGTAGGAGGCCGTCTTGTTACATTCGTCCCAACAGCTTTTGTTGTCAAGAGTCGTATTGTAATGCGTCTTATTATTATTGGTGCAATAATAACCGGCATCGCGCAACCATTGCGGGAAGAGGATGCCTTCGGGAGTTTCGTAACGCACGGGGTGCACATCCATGCCGTAAGTAGTGGCATAGCATCCGGTGATGAGCGACGAGCGCGATGCAGAACTTTGCGGCCCTACCGACCATGCATTCATGAACTGTATGCCCTGTGCCGCCAAAGAATCGGCGTTGGGCGTATGTACATCGCGATTGCCATAGCATCCGAATTCCCAAGCACTGGTATCTTCGAACGTCAGCCATAGGATATTGGGGCGTTCTTCACGGGGCTGTTCCTTGTCGGTTTCAGCGGCGGCTGCGGGAAGAGCGTATAGGCCATATACAGCCAAAGATAAAGTAAGAGAAAATGGTTTCATATCCTAATATGATTTTAATTTCCGCTAAATTACTAATTTCATGGCAATCCGTCCCGCATTTTATGTGTAAAAGGGTGGCAATATTGTTTTGAGGTGGAAAATTCGACAATTATTGTATGGGATACACAATATTACGATGGGTTTTAACGCTAATAAATGAAGAAATGGACAGCATAAAGAGGGGAGGTTCGGATAAAATTCTTAATTTTACCGAATCAAACTTTATAATGGATTTATTATGAAGAATAACGTAATGAGAACGATGTTGTATGCCCTGTTTCTATTGGCGTTTCTGCCTTTGTCCATACAAGCGCAGAACGAGCATCTGGATAGGAAGAGCACTGAGAGCACTTTGCGTGCCGAAGCCGAGAGCTTGTTGACCGAATGGATGGATACGTTTCTGACTTATCAGAGCCAAGACCCTCGTCCTGCGTTTAATGGAGCCGTGTTTTGTCCGGGATGTATGCGGGTGCACGGGCGCATTGGGGATGCCGTTTTACCCCTGATGTACTTGGCCGATAGGACCAAGGACAATAAATACCTATATGCCGCCAAACGGCTTATGGCATGGATGGAGAATATTCATTGCCCCGATGGAGGTTGGATGAATGATGTGAACGTGTCCGATTGGAATGGAACAACGGTTTTTGCAGCCATCGCTCTATACGAAGCCTTGCATTACCACGGTCATTTGTTGGACGATTCTACCCGCAATCATTGGAAGCAACAATTGCTCGAGGCCGGTGAATTCATTATGAACCACCCGTTTATCTATAGCCGCAACCGGAAAGGAATGCGTAACAATAACGTAAACTATTCCGCTTCAGCCACCTACGCTTTGCAGGCCATCGGTGAACTGTGGAATCGGCAGGATTTTAAGGATGAGGCTCACACCATTGCCCAAGCGTTGAAAGAACGGTATTTTACCCAACAAGACGGTTTCTTGTTTGGCGAAGGTCCCAACATTTGGACGGCCACCAAGAACGGGTGTTATCCCGTGGACTTGGGGTATAACGTAGAGGAATCCTTGCCTAATCTTGTCTATTATGCCCGTATGGTGAAGGACGAAGAACTCCTGAAGCTGGTAGAACGTTCTATGAGCACGCATTTGGAGTTTATGTTGCCGGACGGTGCATGGGACAACAGTTGGGGCACACGGAGCTTCAAGTGGACCTATTGGGGTGGACGTACCAGCGATGGATTTATGGGAGGTTATTATGCTATGGCGGCACAACATCCCGAATACGTGACAGCCATTGGGCGTAACATCTCTCTTTTGCGTCAAGCTACGCACGATGGTTTGCTCCACGGAGGCATGCACTACCGGGAGTCAGGCATGCGTCCCTGCATCCATCATACATTTGGCCATGCCAAGGCATTGGCTTCCTTTCTCGAAATCGAAGCCAATCCTTCGCAAAATTTCCGTTTTGCTAAACTTCCACGTGAGCAAGCCTACGGCATGAAATATTTCTCCGACATACGGACATGGTTGATAGCCGAAGGCGACTGGCGTGCCACGCTGACCGGATATGATGCAGAATATAAGGTGAAAGGCACGCACCCTATGGGAGGAGCGATGTCCCTTTTGTGGCATCCGAAGACAGGCCCCATCTTCGCGGCTACCATGAACCGGTATTTTCTGATAGAAGCACCCAATATGCAAGTGTGCTACAACCAATATCAGATGGGAGGTACGCCGCGTGTAGAAAAAGTCTGCGACGGCGTAACTTATAGCAATTTGGATGATTTGAATACGGAAATAGCCTATCAGGAAGAAAACGGACGTCATTGCTTCCGGGTAGCTACGCATCTGGTGGACATCAACCAGCAAGCTCCTCTGGAGAAAGAGCTTCCCGTTGTCATTCATTATGAATATTCAGCCAAGAGTGTCAATATGGAAATACCCGCATGCCCCGATTCCGCATACTTGGTGTTGCCCGTTATTGCTTCGCCTCAAGAGAAAGTGGAAGTCCAAGGGAATGAAATACGGGTGCAAAAGCAAGATGCTCTCCTGACAATTGCTTGTCAGTCAGGCGTTCTTTCCATCGCCCCGACCAATCCCGACGGACGTATATTCAATCCAGTGCCCGGTTTCGCCTTTGTTCCGGTGGTGGTAAAACCAGAGACGGGGCATAAAAATATTCGGGTCAGCCTGTCGGTTAATTAGATTTTTCGTACCTTAGAGGTCAAAATCTGCTTTTTGTATGAAAACACTTCGCTTCGTATGGAGCCTTTTGCTCGTATTATTTACCTGTTTGGTGCAAGCCGGCAGTCCGATAGAAAATATCCGTTTCACGCATATCGGCTTGAAACAAGGATTGTCTCATAGCACCGTTCTTGCCATCGACCAAGATAAGGAAGGTAATCTCTGGTTTGCCACTTACGATGGGGTCAACAAGTACAATGGATATGACTTTACAGTCTATAGGAATCGGTATATGGATTCCACCAGCATCGCTTGTGACATCACTCGGAACGTGATGGTGGACGAGTCCGACCGGGTATGGGTAGGCACACGCGAGGGATTGTCGCTCTATAATCGACGGAAGAATAACTTCCTCAACTATGCCTATCAGAGAGCTGGTAAAAACGCAATGGTAAACTGTATGGCTTCGCTCAAGAAAGACTGGTTGATGGTGGGTACTACGGATGGATTGTTGTTGTTTGACGTAAAGAGAGAACGTTTCTTGAACGACACGCTGACGGCTGCTCTGCATGCCTTGAAACCTACCGCATTGACTAGGGATAATGACCGTATATATATTGGTGTAGGGGGAGGAGTATATGTTTACAGACTTGACAATGAGCGTTTGGAACGGTTGCTCACACTGCCGGATGATGTGTCGGTGCATACTATTTTGTGTCAGATGCATACGCGTATCTGGGTAGGAACGGAAGGGGAAGGATTGTTCCTGTATGACACGCAAACTGGGAGATGGGAAAACTTCCGAGGAAGGACTACGCCTGGATTAAAGTCTAACTACGTCCGTTCGTTGGCTTTCGACCAAGAGAACAGGCTTTGGATAGGGACTTATTCTGGATTAAGTTTCTATGATGAGGGACGAAATGAATTCGGTTCTATGACAACAGTCGGTCAAGGAGAATACGCCCTTTCGCAAAACTCTGTCCGCTGCATTTTTATGGATTCGCAAGGTGGCATGTGGTTGGGTACGTATTGGGGAGGGTTGAATTATTATCATCCGTTATGCAACCGTTTCAGGCACATCCGGCACTTGCCTTCACAAAACTCATTGAGTGATAATGTAGTCAGCTGCATAATGGAGGACAAGGCGCATAATCTTTGGATTGGCACCAGTGATGGAGGGCTGAACTTTTATGACCGTGAGAAGGGGAGGTACAAAAATTATTTGTTGGATGACTACGACCGTGTGAAGGTTCCTTTCAGGGATATCAAGGCGATTTATGTAGACGACTTTCACCATAAAGTATATGTCGGCGCACATGCCTTGGGCATGATGGTGCTGGACACGCGAACTGGGCATCGGGAATACATAACACGGGACAACAGTTCATTGCCCACGAACAACGTATATTCTATCCTGCCGGATGGGGAAAAAGGCTTCTGGATAGGGACATTGGAACATTTGGTTTATTTTCATCCGAACGAAAGAATCTTTGTTACTATCCGTGAAGACGCGGAGGGGAAACCTGTTTTGCAGGACGCTCGTCTGCTGTATCGGGACTCGCAAGGAAATTTGTGGTTAGGTGGCGAAATGGGATGTGCCGTATATCTCCCCAAAGGGCTGCGTCTGTATGGCAACGAGGATTATCACATAGGGGATGCGCTGAAAGGCTCGTTTGTGAACTGTTTCCATGAATCGAAGGCGGGTGTTATGTGGGTAGGTACGCGTAACGGACTTTTCGCGTTGAAGAAAGGAACGCTTGAGGCTACCCAGTACACAACGGACGACGGTTTGCCCAGCAATGTGGTGTACGGCATACTGGAGGATGCCTACGGACGCTTGTGGATAAGTACAAACCAAGGATTGAGTTGCCTGAAGCCCGAAACGGAAAGGTTTCGCAACTTTACGGAGGTGGACGGACTGCAAAGCAATCAGTTTAATGCCAATGCTTGTTGTCGAATGGCGGACGGAAGTATGCTTTTCGGAGGTGTAAATGGCATCACCCAGTTTCGTCCGGAAACGTTGGCGGACAATCCCTACGCGCCTAAACCTGTCATCAATAAATTGTTTGTGTTCAATAAAGAGGTGTTGCCTGATGACGATACTGGTATATTGACAGAAAGCTTGGAAAACGTAGACAACGTCACATTGGCTTCTTCACAAAATTCGTTCGCTATTTCTTTTGTGGTATCTAATTATATTGCCGGCCAGCATAATTCTTTCTCTTATAAGTTGGACGGTTATGATAAAGAATGGTATAGTCAGGAAAATATCAATCCGGTGTCTTACTCTAACCTGCCTGCCGGGGACTACACCTTTTATGTAAAGGCGGCCAATAACGACGGGAAATGGAACCAAGAAGCCGCTATGCTGCATATACGGATTTTGCCGATATGGTATCGCACGTGGTGGGCGTACTCTTTGTTCACGTTTGCGCTTATGGGACTGATGGGGGGCATTGTCCGTTACTTCTGGTTACGCAAAAGTATGCAGACCGAAATCCTGATGGAACGTCTGGACAAGGAGAAACGTGAAGAAGTGAGCCAAATGACCATCCGTTTCTATGTCAACATATCGCACGAGTTACGTACACCATTGACGCTGATCGTGGCACCCTTGCAGGAACTGATGGCTCGCGTGACCGGGCATTGGGAGCGGGAACGTCTGCAATACATTTGGCGGAACACGAACCGCCTGCTGCATATGGTAAATCAACTGATGGATTACCGTCGAGCTGAATTGGGCATCTTCAAGCTGGCACCCATACGTGCCAACGCCTACAAGCGGATGGAAAGCAGTTTCCTCAACTACGAGAACCTGGCCAAGCGCAAGGACATTGATTACAACTTCTACTCCGAGCTGCAGGACGAAGAGGAATTGTTTGACCCCAACTATTTAGATTTGATTGTGAACAACCTGCTCTCCAATGCTTTCAAGTACACGGAGGAGGGCGAAAGCATTACCGTTAAGCTATATCGCGAGGGGGACAATTTGGTCTTACAGGTGGCCGACACGGGTATCGGAATCCCCAAGGAAAAGCAAGAAAAGATATTCGATCGCTTTTATCAGATAGATAACACTCACGCCGGAAGCGGCATCGGCCTCTCGCTCATACAAAAACTAGTGGAATCGCACCACGGACGGATTACCTTGCAGAGCGAGCCGGGTAAAGGCTCGATATTTACTGTCTACCTGCCCCAAGACGAAGGAGCCTACACCACTGAAGAACTGGCTAGATATGCGGCAGGCAACGGTGAGGCGCGAGTCTATTCCACCAATGCGCACGATGCGTATATAGAAGAGGAGATGACCGGCTTGGAGACGGGCAATACGGAAGATTCGCCCAAGCGGGGGACTGTGTTGGTCGTGGAAGACAACGAGGAATTGGGACAATACATCGCAAACGGCCTATCAGTACACTTTAACCTACTGAAAGCCGAAAACGGACAAGAAGCCTTGGAGCTACTGAAGAACCACGAAGTGGACCTGATTATCACGGACGTGATGATGCCTGTAATGGATGGGGTGAAATTCTGCAAACGGGTGAAACAAAATTTGCGCACTTGCCATATACCGGTGTATATGCTTTCGGCCAAGACAGACCTCCATTCGCAATTGCAAGGGCTGCAGGTGGGAGCCGACGACTATATTCCCAAGCCATTTTCCATACAAGTGTTGGAGGCCAAGATTCTGAACACGCTCCGGACGCGTAGCCGTAACTTTGAACGTTACTCGAATATGACGGAGATAGAACCGAAGAAGCTGACAAACAACTCAATGGACGAAGAATTGCTGAAAAAGGCCATTAGCGTAGTGGAGAGGAATATGGATAATACTGATTTTTCTACTGAACAGTTTGCCAGCGAAATGAATATGAGCCGTTCTAACCTACATTTGAAGCTGAAGGCCATCACCGGTAAGTCCGCCATCGACTTTATCTATAAAATCCGCTTCAATCGTGCGTGCCAGTTGCTAAAGGAGGGTAGGTACAGCGTGTCGGAAATCAGTTATATGGTGGGCTACAACACGCCTTCTTATTTTGCGGCTCGTTTCAAGAAGTACGTGGGGTGTCTGCCTACGGAGTATGCCAAGAAACATGGATCTGTTGAAAGAGGTGTGATGGAAATATAAAATATGGAACAGTAAATATGAACTCTATGAACAAATGGGGAATACTATGGGCTTTTTGTCTGGCCATAGCTTCGTGCGGACAGAGCACGGGAAGCAGCCTGACCATCGTGCGAGAGCAGTGCGTTGAATATGGGAATGACTCTATCGAGTTGTTTAAGTTAAGCTATGCAAATGGTATGGCTGTGTATGTGACCAATTTCGCCGCCTCTTTAGTGAACGTACAAGTGCCGGACAAGAATGGATTGATGGAGCCGGTTGTTTTAGGATTTGACAGCGTGCAGAA
>CALUIQ010000183.1 GCA_944320735.1 uncultured Bacteroides sp.
TTCCTAACTCTATCTTCGCGCAAAACAACGGCATGATTCAGCTGACGGGTGTGGCCAGCCGTTATGTGGGTTATTACATTGCCGCTTTCCTTGTCCTGCTGGGGCTTTTCCCTGCCGTGGGACTGGTGTTTTCGCTTATGCCCGAGCCGGTGTTGGGAGGCGCCACTTTGCTGATGTTCGGCACCGTGGCCGCGGCAGGCATCCGCATCATTGCCGCACAAAACATCGGTCGGAAAGCTACATTGGTCATGGCTGTCAGTTTCTCGTTGGGCTTGAGTGTAGAGTTGGTGCCCGACATTCTTTGCCAACTTCCGGAGACTCTGCGGGGCATCTTCTCGTCGGGCATCACCACAGGCGGCTTGGCAGCTATCGTGTCCAATGCGTTGATACAAATAAAGGAATAAACTCTCGCGGGGTTTATTCCTTATTATTATACTCCGAAGGTTTACACCATCCTCTCATATCATACATCCAGTTCCTTGATAGCTTTTTGCAGATTCTCCAAGAAACGGGAAGCGTGTGCGCCATCCATTTGGGTATGGTGAAACTGAAAAGAGACAGTCAATGTCCGCTTCCATAAATGACGTTTGTATTTACCCCATATCAAGAACGGATTATTGAACACGCCGCTATACATACCTACCGCCCCGTCTATCTCATATTGTGCAAGAGCCGATGTACCAATCACCATGCTGTCCGTCAGGTCATGGTTCTGACAACTTTCTGAAACCTGTTTGGTCAGTCTCAGATAATCAGCATTGAACAGCCGCAAATTATCGGAGAAAGGAACATCGCAGGAACTGACTTCGCCTTCCTGATTGGCGACAATAGTACAGACGGCAAGGTTATCGTATTGCATTAACTTCTTGCCTACAGGAAGCATATAGAACTCTTTGATGCTGCTTGCCGCTTTTCCGATACACCAGCACATCAGCATATTGAACTTTAATCCTTTCCGTTTGCTGATACGGGCAAGGCGGGTTACATCTATTGTCTTGAAAAACGTAACCATCGGCATAGGTGCATTCATCCACATTTCAAATGCATAGGCACGGGTCGTTTCTTTGGGATTTACTTCTTTCATTTTTTAAAGATCAGTTTCTTGGCTGAATCCGACAAACCTTGGCGGCTTCCATCAGCCGGTAGTGAATAATTATTTCCGGTCTCTTTTTTTGATTTCTTTTACGCAAAAGTACAAAAAAATCTGCTTCCTTGCCCCATTCTCCGATTTTCCTTATCTTCGCAAATCCAAAAGTAAATCGAAATGGACATACAAATGAGTATGATATTAGAAACAGCAAGATTGCAATTACGTGAGATGGCCTTCTCAGATATGGAGGCACTATCTTTCATGCTGCAAGACGAGAAAGTGATGTATGCCTATAATGGGGCGTTCAATGACGAAGAGACCAGGGCTTGGATGGAAAACCAGCTTCAACGGTACAAAGAATTCGGGTTCGGCTTATGGGGCGTGTTTCTTAAAACTTCCAATGAAATGATAGGCCAATGTGGTATCACTATGCAGGATTACAAGGCGACGCAGGTTCCCGAAATTGGGTACCTGCTCGCATACAAACATTGGTATCAGGGCTATGCCACCGAAGCCGCCATCGCCTGCCGGGAATATGGATTCAACACGCTGCATTTTGATGCGTTGTATTCCATCATCCGGGACACGAATATCGCTTCCCAGCGTGTGGCGGTTCGTAATGGCATGCGCCCGATTGATACCCTCATCAAGCATTATCGGGGGATTGATATGCCCCACTTAGTATATTGTATAAGGAAGGTTATCTCCCGGTAGCCTGCAAATACTCCCGTTTCTTTATTTCATACCTGGCATAGCTCTCCACGTACTTGTCCCGACTTTGCTGGTAGAGGCTTTGCGCTTCGAGCAAGTCGCTCATCGTACAAGTGCCTGCCTGGTAATAGTCGGTCTGCAAGCGCAGGTTTTCGTCAGCCTGCCCGATGCTCTCGATGGCTATCTCCACTTGCTTGTAGGCATCCGTCAGGGCGTTCCACGTGTTTTGCATCCGTATCAGGAGCAGTTCGCTTTGGTCTTTCAGTTGGTTCTGGGCATTGCGCACTTGCAGCTTTTGGCGCTTTATGTCGTGCGAGCCACCCCACCATTTCGTCAAGGGGACACTGACGGTGACGCCTCCTATCCAGAACGGATGGTCGCGGTCCATCAGGTTGTCGTACATATATCCGCCACCCACCGCCACCGTAGGCAGGTTCTTCCCCACCGATACTTTGTATTGCAGGCGGTTGGCTTCCACGTCCTTTTCCAACAGGTGATATTCTGCCAACCCTGCGAGCGAGGTCTCTGGCGATTGGTACAGCGTGTCGGGTAGGATGGGCAATCCGCCGTCCATGTACAAATCCACGTCGATGCTGTCCGATGTCGCGCCGATGTACTGCGCCAAGAGGCTGCGCGAGACTTGCAGAGCGTTCTCCACGGAAATGCCGTTGCTGCGTATTTCGTTCCGGCGCAAGCCTACTTGCAGCAGGTCGTTGCGGTTGGTCACTCCGGCTTCCACGGCGGCCTCAACGTCCTGATAGATGCGGTGCAGTTGTTTCTGCAAAGCATCTATGGTGCGCAGTTTCTCTTTCAGCATCACCACTTGCCAGTAGTACCGCTCCACGGTGAGGCGTACCTCGTCTGCCGAAAGGCTGCGGCGCAGGCGGCTGACTTCCACGTTCACCTTCGCCAGTTTGTTGCCTTGTACGATTTGACCTCCCGTGAACAGGGGCAGCGATGCACTGACGCCGCCCGCCACGCCGTTCTTCAACAGAGACATCCGCTGCCCGCCCATATCCATCTCCAGCAAACCCTTGTCTGCCATATAGCCGATGCCCGACGCGCTTACGGTGGGGAAGTAATGGGTGAAAGCCGACTTCTGCTGCTGCTCGGCCATGCGTAGGTCGTTGTCCGCGTTCTTCGTGCGGACATTGTTTTGTAAAGCCATTTCAATACACTCATCCAGCGTATAAACCTGCTGGGCAGAGGCGTTCATTGCTGTCCAACTGAAAGCCAAGGCCAGCAAGAGGCCGTGGACGACTGTTTTTCTTGATTTTATAACATATTGATTCATAACTATATAATCAATGTGGTTAGGACATACGTATGTCGATGATGCCGATGTACGTATGTTGATGATGCCGACATACGTATGTCTTGCATCAATAGATACGTATGTCTTAAGTGAAGAGATACGTATGTGTCGAATGCAGAGATACGTATGTATAGACCACCCTTCTCCATCGTTTCTTATTGTTTGTATATATTACTATCAGTTCAACTCCAAGGCTTCACTCTTCGCCCTGCGCTTTGTCGAGCCTTGGAAGCAAAGCAGGTAGGCGCAAGGCAGCACCGTGAGGAGGAACACCATCGTAATCAGCGTGCCGTAACAGATGACCGTACCCATCGGCATCCACAGGCCGCTTCCGCCCAGTATCATGGGGATGACGCCCATCGACGCGGCAGCGGAGGTGAGGAAGATGGGGCGCATCCGTCGGCGGGCCGACTGGAAGATGGCCTCGCGGACAAAGAGACGCTCGTCGTGCCGCAATTCTTCGGCCTAGTCGAACATGACGATGCCGTTACGCACGATGATGCCCATCAATGCGGTAATTCCCAAGAGGCAAGTCACACTGAAATCGACCCCTTGCAGGATAATCCCTACCGCCGTGCCGAACAGGCAGAGCAACATGGAGGCAAAGACAAGCAGCGACAGCCCCACACGCTTGAAGTGCGCGATGAGCACGAACAAGATAACCACGGTGGCTATGGCCAATCCGGATAGGATGGAGGGCAGCTTGTCGTTCGTGTCTTCCACCTCACCGCCCGGTGTGACGGTTGTCTGGGGTGAGAGATGCAGCGTGGGAAGCAGGGATTGGATGCGTGTCATCTGCTCTATGCCATTCCCGCCCCGTTGCAGGTCGGCACTGACGGTGACGGTATAGACTCCGTTCCGGCGGACAATCTGCCCGTTCTTCCACGTGGGACCGACTTGGGCTATCTGACGCAAGGGGACTTCCGCCAGTCCGCCCATGACGGGGATAAGCTCGTCCTCCAAGTCACGCGGCAAGGCACGGTCGGTATGTTCGCCTTTCAGCACGATGTCCTGCGCGTAATCCCCGTCCCATACGGTAGCTACGGACAAGCCACTTCCGTAGCGCATGGCGAGCGTGGTCTCCAATGCCACATTGTTGATGCCCAGGCGGGAAGCCTCGTCCTCTTTCAGCGTGACGCCGGTGGCGGGCTGCGGCTCGTTCATATCGGTATGCGCCAACATCAGTTCGGGCATCCCGCGCATCAAGGCAAGCAGCTTGTCGGCATCCCGACGCAGCGTGTCCAAGTCCTCGCCGCTCAGCCTGAACTCCACCGGATGCACGGCCTCGCTGTATGCCAATTGCTTGAAGCGCACGCGGGCTTTGGGGTAAGCATTGGAAAGAAGCGGGGTGTATCGGTCCAGCACTTCCTCCGTTTCCTTGATACCTGTCATATTGACAATAAGCTGGGCATAGTTCGTACCGGCAATCTGCGGTGCATAACTGGTCTGGAAACGGGGCGATGCGCACCCCTTGAACGAAGCAACGCTGACCACACGCGGGTCTTGGCGCAAAGCTTGTTCGATGCTGTCCGCCACGGCCGCCGTGCGTTCCACAGCCGTACCCGTAGGCAAGTAGATTTCCACTGCAAACTGGTTGCGGTCGGCTGTCGGCAACATCTGCATGGGCAGCGTGCCTATCAGCAACACGCCTGCCAGGATGGAAAGCAGTCCGACGGCTACCGTGCTTTTAGGCCACCGGAAGCAGAACACGATGAGGCGGTTGTAATACTTCTGAATCAAGTCGAGGAAGGAAAACGACTTGCCGCTCGTCTGCATCGGCTTGCGGATGAACCAGAACTGCATGAACGGCACCAGCATCGTGGCTATCAGCAAGGAAACTCCCAGTATCAGCGTGATGGCCCACGGGAAGGTCTGCAGAAAGTCATTCAACATCCCCTTCGTAGTAATCAGGAATGGAAAGAACGTGATACTGATGGCCAAGGTCGCCGACAGGATGGACTTGAAGAAGTGCGTGGCACTCTCGATGGATGCCTTCCAACGGGACATACCCTCACCCAGCTTCTCCAGATAGCTGTCGATGATGACGATGGAGTTGTCCACAATCATACCTAATGTAACGATGAGCGCGGCCAACGATACGGTGTTCAACTCCACATCAAACCCATACAGCAACCCCAAAGAAATGAATATCGTAATAGGTATGGTGGAAGCCGCCACCAACGCCACACGCAAAGGCAACAGCAGCACGACGACAATCACCACGGCCACAATGGCGATGAGCAATTCATTCAGGAAATTCAGAACGCTGTCGCCCACCACCTGACTCTGGTCGGTGATGCGGAATATACCGACTTCCGAAGGCAGTTCCTCCTTTTGGAACTCTTCCAATACGCGGTTTACCTCGCGCCCCATTGCCACAATGTCCTTGCCTTGCTTCATCTCTACCGACAGCAACAGGCATTTCTTGCCGTTGTTGGTGATGTAGCTGTCCGGCCGGGGATATTCCCTCGTCACCCGTGCGATGTCTTTCAGCCGCACCACGTTGCCTTCGGGGTCGGCATAGACAATCTGTTGCTGCACGTCATAGACCGCATTGAACGAGCGGGACACGTAAACGGGCGTTACCGTCTCGTCGGTCTTGAGCCGTCCTCCACTGGTGGTGAAACCTTTCTGCATCAACGCCATAGCTATGGTCTGTTCGTTCAGCCCGTATTGGGCAAGGCGATCGTGATCCAAGTAAACCGATATCTGTTCTTTCTGCATACCGTTCACCGTCATACGCCCCACGCTGGGTATCCGGCGCAGGCGGTCTTGGAGCAAATCCATATAGTCGTTCAGTTCCCGATACGTCTTGTCCTCGCTTTCCATCGTGATGAGCAGGGCGGACGTGTCGCCAAAGTCATCCATCACCTGCACGGCCAGCACATTCCCCGGCAGCTGCACCTTGAAGGTGGAGACCCCATGCTTGAACTTGCTCCAAAAGGCATCCTTATCCTTCACTTCGTCGTTCAGCTGCACTTGGATGTAGACAATGCCGTCCCGGCTCAGCGAGAACGTCTTTTCTTTCTTCACCTCTTTATAGGAGAAGATATACTGTTCCAATGGCTTGGCTACTTGTTCTGCCATCTCCAGCGAGGTATTGCCCGGTGCCACCGCCACGACAATGCCCTGTCTGACCGTAAAGTCGGGAAACTCGTTCTTGCGCATCTGGGGCAGGCTGTATATGCCGAAAGCCACCAGGCAAGTCACCACAAGGATGACAATCTGCCGGTAGTGCATCGCCCATTCTACAAAGTTCCGTTTCTGTTTCATAAGGCTACCTCCGTTCCTTCACATACTTTTTGTTGTCCTTCCGTGATGATGCTGTCACCCGGCGACAAGCCGGACAACACCGTCACTCCATCGGCCCGGTATTCTCCACAAACAATCTCCTGCTTATGGGCTTTCCCGTCTTTCACAGTCCAGACAAACGTTGAATTCCGCTCGTCTATCTGCACGATGTCGGCAGGAATTACATAATGAGCATCCTCCCCATTTCCTGAAAGCCGGATAGTCACGTCGGCTACCATACCGGGCAACAACTCCGTATGCGCACTTTCCACTTTCAGCTTCACATCGTAAGAACGTGAAAGCGGATTGGCCACAATGCCTATCTCTGCCACCGTAGCCTTGAATGTCTTGCCTCCCAATGCCGAAACCCGGACGGCAGCCTCCTGTCCCACCTTGATAAAGGATATTTCCGTTTCAGGAACAGCTACCTTTGTTCTTAGGACGGAGGCCGTTACCAACTTGGCAACGGACATCCCCGGCATGACGTTCTGTCCCACTTCCACCTCTTTCCGGGAAATCACACCGGAATAGGGAGCATACAGCTTGCAATCCTTCAGATTTTTGGAGGCAATCTGTTCCATGGAAACCGCCTGTTCCAGTTTGCTTTGCACTTCTACCCACTTGATGTCCGGCAGACTACCTTTGTCGTGCAGTTCTTTCATGCGACGGAAAGCATCTTGGGCCTGTTCCAAAGTAGCGCGTGCGGCATTGTAGGCATTTTGTGTAGAGGTAGGGTCCAACGTAGCCAACAGTTGTCCTTGGGCTACTTGCTGTCCTACGTGGAAATGCAGTGCCTGCACCGTCCCTGCCGTGGCAAAGCTCAACGGTGTTCCGTTTTCCTCTTCCACCGTACCTGAATAATGTTTCTTCATCGTAGATACACCATTCTCAACCGTTCTTACTTTTACAAGCACAGGTAAAGGGTGTTCCGTTTGGTGCTCCTTACCTTGACACCCGATAAGAAGGCATAGGCAAGGCAATACAATTGTCAGATGTTTTGTTCTCATTGCTTTTCTCTTTATGAATTCTGGTGCAAAAGAATGGAGTTTAACCCAATAGACGCCTTTTAGCATCTCCTTAAAAGTGTCCCATTCTCGCCAAGCATAGCAACCTATGGAAGTTTAGAACACATTCAGACTATTCTGGATGAATGGACTGTTAGATAAATCGTGTTATTTTGCAAGCAGAAAACAAAAGAGATTCAATATGAAGAAACTTAGAAAAGGTAATCTGACTGACCCGGAAGCACAAAAGTTTGTCCTATACAATGACGGAGAGCTTGCATTTAGCCAAGACATACACGACGTGCATTGGCTGTTGCCCGTGCAATTGGAAATGTATTCCATTTGTCTCGTAATAGAAGGAAAGGCTATGGTTGAAATAAGCGGAAAATCTTATGAAATCAAGAAGAACGACTTGTTCATCTGTGCACCTAACAACATCGTGGAAAACGGATTGATGAGCGTCGACTTCAAAGGCTGCTTCAATTTCGTATCATCGGCGTATGTCCAACGTATCTTGTCGTTGCAAGACGCCTGGGAGTTTAAGGCCCTCTTTGAAGAGAATCCCGTACGTCCCTTGCTTCCGAACGAGGTGGAGATATTCTGTCAATATTATGACTTGTTGTGTTCCAAAGTTCAGGACCCCAATCCGGCACAAAAACGGGTCATTGACACTTTGATGCTCGCTTTCGTTTACGACATGCAGAACAATCTGGACCGTATCAGACAGAACAAGCAACGCCCATTGACTTCCGGTGAATCCATCTACCACCGTTTTATAGAACTGCTGGAAGCGTCTTATCCCAAGCAACGTGCCGTATCTTACTATGCAGACCACCTGCACATCACTCCGAAATACCTGTCATCTGTCTGTAAGCAGATAGGAAGCCAGCGACCTTCCGCCATCATTGACAGTTATGTACTGAAGGATATAAACTATCTGATGAGACATACTACCAAAAGCATCAAGGAAATAGCCTGCGAACTGGAGTTTCCCAACCTGTCTTTTTTCGGGAAATATGTGAGGAAACATTTAGGGATGTCCCCCACATCCTACCGGGAACAGATGATGAATAGGGATGAACGGCAAGATATGGGGAAACTGCAATAATATAATAAGTAACCACTCAAAATTATCTTATAGCACACAGATAACACAGATGAGACTGATTTGCACTGATTATTTTTTTAATAATATCTGTGGTCATCTGTTTAATCTGTGTTATCTGTGTGCCATCGTATAAGTTAATTCTGTACACTTACTTATAAGTTTACGAGGTAGTGGATGCTTCACCATGCTCCCCAACCATTAGGCATGTCTTGGCCGGATGCGTTTCAAGACGGTTTCTACGCCTTCTTTGATGCGGCTGGTCAAGATGACAAGCACCACGGCGGCGAGTATCAACACAATGCCTATGCCTTCCGCCGCGGTGAACGCTTCGCCGAAGACACATACGCCTATAACAACAGCTGTGACCGGTTCCAAGGCTCCTAAGATGGAAGTCAGTGTACCGCCGATGTGGCGTACGGCCAACAGGAGCGTAATGTTGGAGATGATGGTCGGGGCAATGGCCAGTAATAGGATAAGCCCTACGGAACTAAGGTCGGGCAACGGCTGGAAACTGCCCTGCACGCTGTTTTTCACCGTGAAAGTCAATGCGGTGAACAGGAAAACATAAAAAGCCAGCTTGCGGCTGTGCATGTTTTTCAACCTCGACTTATTGACGGACACGATGTAACTGGCATAGCCCACGGCGGAAAGCAGCACAATGAACACGCCCCACGGGTCGAGCCTCAACTCGGTTCCTTGCATGGACAGCCGCGCCACGCCTCCTACAGCCAGCAGGATGGCCAGCCAAGTCACCCATGATGCTTGCTCACGGAAAAGCATAAGCATCAGCAAGGTGGTGAAGATGGGATAAGTGAAGTGCAACGTAGTGGCTACACCCGCCCCCATCACTTCATAGCCATAAAGCAAGAACATGGACGATGCGGTGTAGAACAAGCCCATGACGATGAGCAACGGGATGTCTTTCCAATGAACGCGAAAGGACTCTTTCTTCATCACCATCATCAACCCCAAAGCCAGGGTGGCGGCAATAAAACGATAGAACAAGATGGAGTCCGAAGTTAGTCCTTTCCCCATCAGGGGAAGAGTGAACAAGGGAATGAGGCCGAAAGTCACTGAGGTGGCCAAGCCGTAAAGAAAGCCTTTCAGTTTGGAGTGATTCATATTTGGTCGCTTTTTAACAGACATAAATTAAGCGGGTGTATCAAAATAATTTGGAACACGGAGATACAGAGACACAGAGATTGTATTTCAAGATTTACAATACATTCTCTCTGTGCCTTTGTGCCTCTGTGTTCTATCTCCCAATCATGATACACCCGCTGCTTATAAAGAAGTGGGTTATTCCACAATGTTCATTTCATTAATCAGGTGTTGGCATCCACCCAGCTTGTCGAGAATGAAGAGCATGTAGCGGATGTCCAGCGCGATGCAACGTTGCAGGTTGTTGTCGAAGTTGATGTCACCGCTCAACGACTCCCAGTTGCCGTCGAAAGCACAGCCTATCAGGTTGCCTTCACCATCGATGACGGGCGAGCCGGAGTTACCGCCGGTGATGTCGTTCGTGGTGAGGAAGCAGACAGGCATAGTGCCATCGGCCATGGCATAGCGTCCGAAGTCTTTCTTCTGGCTAAGCTCTTTCAGCTTGGCGGGCACCACGAATTCGGGATTTTCCGGGTCTTCCTTCTCCAAGATACCATCCGTAGTAGTGAAGAATTTGTAGTGTACACCGTCCTTGGGATTGTAAGACTTCACGTTACCATAAGTCAGGCGGATGGTGAAGTTGGCGTCAGGATAAGAGGGAACGGGCAGTTTCATCTCGTTCAGTCCACGCACGTAAGCCTTGTGCAAGAGGTCAATGCCTTCTTCGGCTTCACCCAACTTCTTTGCCACTTCATTCAGTTTGGCAATCTTGGTGCGGCTATAGTGAGTAGCGGGGTCACGCTCGATGGCTTTCTTCGAAGGCTTCTTTAAGAATTTATCGAGGCTTTCGCGGTTGGAGAAGATGGAGTTGTCATACATATCGTCCACGTAGGCTGCATAGTCGCCTTTGTATTCTTCTTGGATAGTCTGGTAGAAAGCGGGAAGTTCTTCGGAGGTAAGGGCTTTGGCCAGGGCGGGCAGCATGGCTTTGGCTATGGTGCGGTCCACTTCCTTGTCATAATCCTTATTATAGATGTTGTCGAAGGCTTTTTCCAGTTGCTTCTTCGAGGCTTCTAACAGAGAATCGTTCTTTGTCTCGATGGCTTCCTTCAGCTTGTCCATAATGGCGGGCGGGCATCCGAACTCGATGGTGCGGTTGAGCCCCTCGGCTATGTACATGTATTGGCGCATGATGGGTGTCACCTTCTCTACGATGGCATCAATCTTTCCGACCACACCTTCATATTCGGCCTTTCCTGCGGCAAATTGGGCGAACTTCTTCTCCTGCTCGGCTTTGGTGCCCAGCACGTTGTTGTCTACAATGGCCTTGTTCATACCGATGGAGTTTTTCCAATAGTTGCTGCTTCCGGCAAACTTGTTGGCATACTGGATGCGGATTTTGTCACTTTCGGCCATGTGTTTCTTCAGCACGTCCAGGTAAACGGTGCGCATGTCTATCATGGCTTGGTTTTGAGCGGTCATCATCTGACGCACTTCACCAGCGGTCAGATAGCGTTCGGTGCTGCCAGGGAAACCCATAATCATGGCATAATCGCCTTCGTCCAAACCTTTGATGGAGATAGACAAGTATTTGGGTGTCTTCAGAGGCACATTGTCGGCACTGTATTCAGCCGGCTCTCCGTTCTTGTCGGCATAGATGCGGAACATGGAGAAGTCGCCCGTGTGGCGCGGCCACATCCAGTTATCCGTCTCGCCTCCGAACTTACCTACACTCGAAGGAGGAGCGGCCACCATACGTATGTCGCTATATACTTTATAATAAATAAGGTAGTATTTGTTGCCTGCGTAGAAGGGGAGTGCCAGCGGTTCGATACCCGGCTTACCTTTCAGGTCGCTTTTCTCCAACTCTTCTTTGGCCAACTTATTCAGGAAGGGACGCGTCATGGCATGGATTTCGTCCACTTCACCCGCTTTGATTTTGGCGTTTACCAAGTCGGTAATGTCCACAATGCGGTGTACGAAGCGGAATTTCAATCCCGGTGTGGGAAGCTCTTCCGCACGGCTCATGGCCCAAAAACCGTCGGTCAGATAATCGTGCTCCACGCTACTGTGTTGCTGAATGGAGGAATATCCGCAATGGTGGTTGGTGAGGATGAGGCCTTCGGGCGAGATGATTTCACCCGTGCATCCTCCTCCGAAAATACCCACCGCATCTTTCAGTGACACGCCATTAGGATTGTAGATGTCATCGGCTTCCAACTTCAGACCTTGTTTCTTCATCAGGTCGATGGAGTTTTGTTGCTTCAAGAGTTGGAGCAACCACATGCCTTCATCGGCTTGTGCCGTGAAGGTAAATGCCGCGGCCAGTGCCGCAACGAGATACTTTTTGATTTTCATAATTATTTAATATTTAAATGATAATTCAATTCGTTAATGTGCTAATGTGCCAATGTGCCAATGTGCTAATGTGCCAATATGCTAATGTGTTAATGGGCTAATGTGTTAATGGGCTGCGCTGTATTTGTGGTAATGTGTTCTCATACCGTATGACATTAGCACATTAGCACATCAGCACATTAGATTATATCTTCCCTTCCTTTATCGCCTGCATCACATTGGCGGGGGCGCGCTTGGCTTGTAATTCCCGCTTCATAAAGTCCATATAGGGTGCCACGTGGGCAAAGAATTGGCGATAGCCGGCACAGAGGTAGTTCAAGCCCGGCTCACCGTCGGCCGTGCGGGCGAAGCGGTTCTTGGGGCAGTCACCATTGCAGGCAAAAAGCCATTCGCATTCTTTGCATTGACGGGGCAAAGAGTCTTGTTTGGCTTGACCAAAGCGTTGCTGACGTTCGCTATACATCATCTCCACTAACGTATGCTGATAGATGTTGCCCAGTTTGTATTGGGGAAAGACAAAGTGGTCACAAGCGTAGACATCGCCGTTGAACTCCATCACTCCCGCATGGCCGCACGTCTTGGCCATACTGCACACGCCCG
>CALUIQ010000184.1 GCA_944320735.1 uncultured Bacteroides sp.
TTTAGGAGTAAGAAGGAGTTATGCCTTCGGCAGGAGTAAAAGGGAGTTAAAAGCCGATACCTTTTTCTATTGGCCTATAACTCAGGGCGAAGCCCTAACTCCTTTTAACTCCCGATAACTCCTTAAATAATAAAATCTGCGTCATCCGCGTCATCTGCGGCTGAAAAATTAGACAACACACAGCCCGATAAATTATCATTTAGTATAAACTAAATATGATTAGTTACTTAATTACATATTAATATAAGATAGAATGGAAAAGAAAGATTTGAAACCCGCCGGAGTTTTCCGGTATTTTGAGGAAATATGCGGGGTGCCCCGTCCTTCGAAACACGAGGAGAAGATAGTGGCTTTCCTGAAAGAGTTTGGAAAGAAACACGGATTGGAGACAAAAGTGGACGAAGCTGGCAACGTACTGATGCGCAAGCCGGCCACTCCGGGCATGGAAAACCGCAAGACGGTGGTGCTGCAATCGCACGTGGACATGGTGTGCGAAAAGAACAACGACGTAGCGCACGATTTCATGAAAGACCCCATTGAAACCTATGTAGACGGGGAATGGTTGCGTGCCAAAGGGACGACGTTAGGAGCCGACAACGGCATCGGGGTGGCTACCGAATTGGCCATCTTGACGGACGACACGGTGGAGCACGGCCCGATAGAGTGCCTTTTCACGATAGACGAGGAGACGGGACTGACCGGTGCTTTTGCCTTGAAGGAAGGTTTTATCAGTGGGGACATCCTGCTCAACCTCGACTCGGAGGACGAAGGCGAACTGTTTATCGGTTGTGCGGGCGGTGTGGATACCGTGGCTGAATTTGCTTACCGCGAAACTGACACGCCGGAAGGTTACTTCTGCTGTCGGGTGCAGGTGAAGGGACTGAAAGGCGGACATTCGGGAGGAGACATTCACTTGGGCCGCGCCAATGCCAACAAGCTGTTGACCCGCTTCCTCACCCAGTGCGCCAACAAATATGACATGTACCTTTGCCAGATAGACGGAGGAAACCTGCGCAACGCCATCCCCCGCGAGGCGCATGCCCTTATCGCCATCCCCGAAGCGGACAAACACGCCCTGCGCACGGACTTGAATGTCTTTGCCGCCGAAGTGCAAGACGAATACCACGCAACTGACCCCGACATGGAACTGGTGTTGGAGTCTGAGCCTTTCCAACCCAAAGCCATCGACCGCGACACAGCCCAACGGTTGTTGCAGGCACTTTATGCCTGCCCGCACGGTGTCTATGCCATGAGCCAGGACATCCCCGGCCTGGTAGAGACTTCCACCAACTTGGCTTCGGTCAAGATGCGCCCCGGAGGCATCATCCGCATCGAAACCAGCCAACGTAGTTCGACGGCATCGTCCAAGCAGGACATTGCCAACATGGTGCGCACCGTCTTCCGCATGGCAGGCGCTACGGTGACCTTTGGCGAAGGTTATCCGGGTTGGAAGCCCAACACCCACTCCGAAATACTGGAAGTGGCCACCGAGTCCTACCGCCGCTTGTTTGGCACCGAAGCCAAGGTGAAAGCCATCCATGCCGGATTGGAGTGCGGCTTGTTCCTCGACAAATATCCATCTTTGGACATGCTTTCCTTCGGCCCCACGCTGCAAGGCGTCCACTCGCCCGACGAGCGCATGCTGATTCCGTCCGTACAACGTTTCTGGGATCACTTGGTGGACATCTTGAAACATACGCCTGAAAAGAAATAAGCGGAAAAACGAATGAGGACCCTGCGAAGTTTCAGCCGGCTTCATGCCTTTGCGAAGCATTTTGCCTGCTTTTGCTTCGCAGGGTCCTTGTCTTTGCCAAACATTCAGGCGCAACAGGCGGACACGCTCGCTTTCCGTGTCGTGAGCTACAACGTGGAGAATCTTTTCGACCTGCGCCACGACTCACTAAAAAACGACTTCGAGTTTCTGCCTTCCTCCACCCGGCATTGGAATTATTCTAAATATAGGAAAAAGCTAAACGCACTGGCACGCACCCTTGTCACTATCGGTGGCTGGACACCGCCCGCACTTGTAGCCTTGTGCGAGGTGGAAAACGACAGTGTGTTGAGAGACCTTACCCGCTACTCCTTGTTACGCGAAGCCGATTATCATTACATCGTCACCCAGTCGCCGGACGAACGAGGCATTGACGTGGCCTTGCTCTATCAGCGTCATCTTTTCAAGCCTTTAGGCACTCAGTACATCCGGATAACGCCTCCCGCCAAGACACTTCGCCCCACGCGAGACATTCTCCACGTCTGCGGTCTGTTGTTGAACGGGGATACGTTGGACGTCCTTGTCGCCCACTTCCCTTCCCGGCGGGGAGGAGCCAAGGCGAGTGAGCCATACCGCCTGCACGTGGCACAACAACTGAAGCATACGGCCGACAGCCTTATCCGCCACCGGCAGCTCCCCCAACTCTTGCTTATGGGCGACTTCAACGACCCGCCTGCGAGCAAGGTCGTCCGGAAAATACTGCAGGCGCAGCCGCCTTCACCCGAAGAGGCTCCTGCCCCCAACTGCCTATATCACCTCTTGGCACGCAAAGCCAAGGAAGAGCATCCGTACGGAAGCTACAAATACCAAGGCCAGTGGGAACTGATAGACCACCTCATCGTATCGGGCAACCTGCTCCGTCCCGCCAACGGTCTTCACACCAACGAAGCGCAGGCCGATGTATTCACCGCCCCCTTCCTGCTGGAGGCGGACAAGAAACATGGGGGCACTCAGCCTTTTCGTACTTACCTCGGCCCGCGCTATCACGGAGGAGTCAGCGACCACCTGCCGGTCGTGGCAGAATTTGAGCTCGTCTATTAATAAGCGTACAGAATTCATTGACATCATTCTCAGGAGTTAAGGAGTTATCACTCCGCTTTGCTCCCTACACAAATCTTCCCGATGTAAGTTTCACGCCTTCACGGCGTTCCAACTATCTGATTTTAAGCGGGATGTTGTGAAAGATACATCTTTCACCGCATATTTCACCTGTGGAGCCGTGAAAGATGTATCTTTCACAATATTCTATTCAAGATCAAACGGTTACAAGGGCGTGAAGGCGTGAAACTTACAATAGGAAATTACATTTAAACAGAAGGTTGCTTTCATTTAAAGGGACGCAGCGGCACATTAAATGAAACGCATAATCCGCGTCTAAAAAATCAAACCGATAAATTAAGTAAGTGTACAGAAATAACTTATACTATAGCACACAGATAACACTGATTTAACAGATAACCACAGATATTATTTTAAGAAATATTCTGTGCAAATCAGTCTCATCTGTGTCATCTGTGTGCTATAAGATAATTTTGATTAGTTACTTACGAAAATAAGGCAAGATTATTCCCAAACAATTAGAATGACCATTCTAAAGAGAAGCTAATTTTCAAGGCACAAAATACTCAAGTTTTCTACAAGATTACACCCTAAGTAACTATACTTTGCACAAGATAAAAATGGGCATAAATGGGGATTTAGCGGGAGGGTGTATCAAAATACAAAAGCCCTGTCATTCTGTCATGCTGAACGTCAGTGAAGCATCTCCCATTGGCAAAAGTGGGTAGAAGATTCTTCACTTCGTTCAGAATGACAAAAGAGAAAATCCGTGTTATCTGCGGCTGAAAAATCACAGAGTGGTATTCTTGCCACACGTACATCAGATATGAACAAAAACAAGAATTGTGTAGTAGCGCAGCAGGAATGCTGCACCTCCTAAAAAATGTGCAGACTTTATTATCACGCTTATAATCAATACTATACAACTTTACATTAAACAAAATCGAAAGTCAAATGAACAAAAGTAAAAGTGATTTCAACACACGGGAAAAACAAAAATACAAGAAAAAAGTACGATTTCGATAAGAATATGGAAATTTGCAACGCAGACGAAAAAGAAAGGATGAGGGTATTCAACCCGTCCAATGACAAGCTCGTCGCTACCTTATTATATAGTATATTATAAAAACATATATCATGAAAAAAGTAATATTCCTCACGTTGGCACTGACTGCCTGTATCACCGGCTTCGCCCAAAAGAAGCAGGCGAACATCAAGTTGCACGAAACAACCTTGATGCACGAAAGCCGTGCCACCCCTTCCCCTTTGGACAAAGCTACGGTAAACGACCGTTTCGTCTCTTTCCAATGGCCGCTGCCATCGGAAGCTATGTCGAACGGAGCACCCATGGACGGTTTCGAACACCTTGCCAAGAAAGTAGACAAGAGTAAACTGGCTTACAAGATACGCTATGCCAAAGACCCCGAACTGAAAAAAGGATTGGTGGAAGCCGACACCCGCTGGCCGTTCTTCAATCCCGAGAAGCCGCTCGAACCGGGTGACTGGTATTGGCAATACGGCTATGTGGGCGAAAACGGTCAAGTGGCTTGGAGCAAAGTGCTGCAAGTTACCGTGGGCGACAACAAGCACAAGTTCTGCCCGCCTTCCTATAAAGAAGCGATTGCCAAGTTGCCCGCCTCGCATCCGCGCATTTGGGTGCAAAAGGACAGTTGGGACAAGTTCATGGCCGGCACACAGAATAAAGTGGAACGCCAATGGTACCTTGATGCCGCCAACAAGGTGTTACAGACTCCGATGAAAGGCGTGAAGGACATCAACACCAGCCAACTGAAGAACCTGACGAACGACATGCAGCGCAACGCTTACCTCACCCGTGAGAGCCGCCGCATCATCGACGCCGAAGAAAGCAACTGCGAGGCGTTGATACGCTCGTACCTGCTGACCAAAGACCGCAAGTATGCCGACGAGGCCTTGAAGCGCGTGCTCACCATGACGGAATGGGACAAAGACCCCAACGTGAAGGGTGACTTCAACGCGTCCGCCTTGCTCTCGCTCAGCTCTATGGCATACGATTCATTCTACGACTTCCTCACTCCCGACCAAAAGAAAGAGCTTTTGGACTGCATCAAACGCAAGGGAGAGGAAATGTACAAACGCTTCAACAACTATCTGGAGAACCACATTGCCGAGAACCACATTTGGCAAATGACCCTGCGCATCTTCACCATGGCTTCTTTTGCCACATACGGCGAACTGCCTGAGTCAAAATTGTGGTCGGAGTATTGCTACAACGTATGGTTGGCTCGCTTCCCCGGACTGAACAAGGACGGCGGTTGGCACAACGGCGACTCTTACTTCACCGTCAACACCCGCACACTGATTGAGGTTCCCTATTTCTACACGCAACTCACGGGCTTCGATTTCTTCTCCGATCCTTGGTATGAGAACAACGTGATGTACACCATCTTCCAACAACCGCCGTTCTCCAAGTCGGGCGGACAAGGAAGCTCGCACCAGAACGTGAGCCGTCCCAACAGCATCCGCATCGGTTACTTGGACGCGCTTGCCAAGATATTGGGCAACACGTATGCCGCCGACTTCGTGCGCCGCACGCTGAAGGTGGAACCTGAATATATGAAGAAGGCCTTGCTGAACAAGCCCGGTGACTTGGCTTGGTTCCGCCTGCAATGCGACAAACCCCTGCCCGAAGGTCCGGGACTGACAGCCCTGCCTGCCGGATGGGTATTCCCGGAAACCGGACTTGCCTCGTTCCAAACTAATTGGGATCGTGTGGGCGGCAACGCCATGTGGAGTTTCCGCAGCAGCCCTTACGGCTCTACGTCGCACGCCCTTGCCAACCAGAACGCTTTCAACACGTTCTATGGCGGCAAGCCCATCTTCTACAGCAGTGGCCACCACATCGAGTTTACCGACGTACACAGCATGCTTTGCCACCGTGCCACCCGCGGTCATAACACCATCTTGGTGAACGGTATGGGCCAACGCATCGGCACCGAAGGCTACGGCTGGATTCCCCGCTATTATGTCAGTGAAAAGATAGGTTACGTTTTGGGCGACGCTTCCAACGCTTACGGCAAGGTCATCTCCCCCTTGTGGCTGGAGCGTGGGGAGCAGTCCGAAGTAGCCTACACCCCGGAGAACGGTTGGGACGACGTACCCCTCACCAAGTTCCGCCGCCACATCGTCAACCTGGGCAAGACGGGATTCATCTTCATCTATGACGAACTGGAGGCTTCCGAACCCGCCGACTTCACCTTTATGCTCCACACTACCACACAGCCCATGACGGTGGACACCAAGAACAGCCGCTTTGTCCACGTGCAAGGCTTGTCGGGACGCGGAGGAGCTTCGGACGCTTACATCTTCAGCACCGGTGCGTTGCAGTGCGACACCACGAGCCAATTCTTCTATCCTGCTGTCAACTGGCTGCGCGCCGACGCCAAAGGCAACTTCAAGAAGTACCCCAACCACTATCACTTCACCGCCAAGTCGGAGAAAGCCAAGGTGTACCGCTTTGCCACCATCATCAATACCCACGCCCTGAAGTATCCTTCCAAGGATCCCGAAATTCTTTCAGACGGACGCATCAAGGCAGGCGGATGGCTCATCAGCGTCAACATCTCGGCCGAAGGAGGTCCTTCTTTCTTCATCCGCAGCACCAAGGACGACGTGAACATCACCTACAAGGGACAGGAGACTATCATCAGCGAGAACGGCTACGTCACCACCATGCGCGACGAATTGCCCGAACTGGAAATATAAAGTATATGCTTATTTTTCAGCCGCAGATGACACGGATAGCACGGATTTTTAATTTAAGAACACAGAGTCACTGAGACACGGAGCTTTTATTCTCTTTTGTCATGCTGAACGGAGTGAAGCATCTCCCAGTGCGCACAAGAGATTCTTCGCTTCGCTCAGAATGACAGGACAGTGATTAATGTTTAATGATAAATAATTAATCACTAATCATTAATCCGTGTCATCTGCGGATGAAAAATCTGACAGTACAGCGTAGAACATTAGCACATTAAAAAAGATATGAGAACAAACATCTTACGAACCGTTACACTTGCCGTGGGGCTATTGGCTTCCACAGTCCTTTGGGCGCAACAGCAAGGCGGGAAGCCGAAAGTGATGACTTCCGCCGCACCCGAGGAAACGGCAGTCTACAACCCTTCGGGCAAGGCACCCAAGGCAACGGCACAGAAAGCGAGCGACAAGCAGAAGCCCGCCGCGAGAAACAACTCCAACAAGAATGCGACGGCGAAAGCCGAGAAGCCCCGCCGCGAGAAAAGGGTGAAAGCCGACACGCCTGCCGGAGCACGCTACCACGCCTTGAAGACCAACGTGGCTTTCGATGCCATCGGTGCGTTGAACCTTGCCTACGAGGTGCAGGTACACAGCCGGATGACGTTGGACATCCCCGTGACGTGGAGTTTGTGGGACGCACAACGCGAACATGCCTTGCGCATCGTAGCCCTGCAACCCGAACTGCGTTGGTGGATGGGCGACGAACCGGGACGCGGCCATTTCTTCGGTCTGCACGCCCACGTGGCTTGGTACAACCTGAAGTGGGACGACAGTCGTTACCAGGATGCCGGACGCCCACTGATGGGTGCCGGACTGAGCTACGGCTACAAGCTGCCCATCACCGAACACTGGGGAGCGGAGTTCAACGTGGGTCTCGGCTATGCCAACATGAAGTACAATACTTATTATAATGTAGAGAATGGCGCGCAGAAAGATACCCGCATTCGTAACTATTTCGGGCCGACCCGCCTGGGACTGTCACTCGTCTACCGTTTCTGAACCTCTTAATATGACAACCATGATGAAAGTAACTATACAACAACTGACACGGGCATTCTACCTGATGCTATTCCCGATGCTGATGGCAGCCTGCCAACTGCACGAAGAACCCGAACTGACACCGGACGGCGAATGGGGCGTAGACCCTACTGAGGTGAACATAGACCTCAACGTCCAACTCACCCTCAGCCTGCCCGACCAAGGCGAAGAAGAAGAGGCGGTAGGCGTGTTGCGCGTGCCTTCCACCAACGAGTACTTGCGTCGCTTCATTGTCGAGGCCTACCTCAACCGCCAACCGGTGGCAAGGGAGACGTTCCTCGAAGACATTACCGACCGCACGCACTTGACGCTGCCACTCAATATGAAGCTGCATGCCCGCGAGTACCAATTGTTGATTTGGAGCGACATCGTCAGTGCCGAAACACCCGATGAGGATTTGCACTACAACACGGAGACCTTGGTGCCCGTCATTCCCAACCGTTCCTCGCATACCGGTAACACGGAGTACAAGGATGTGTTTGCCGCTTCCGTCCCGTTGGACTTGACCGCCTATGCCGACCAATGGGGAGCGACGGTAGAAACTGACATCGAACTGACCCGCCCCGTGGCACGCTACGAACTTATCGCCACCGATGTAGAGGCGTTCCGCCAACGGATAACCGATGGCGAGGTGAGCGGCAACCGCTTCACCGCCCGAATGAAGTATAGCGGCTACGTCCAAACCGGATACAACGTGTTGGACGATGTGCTGAAGAACTCACTGATGTATATGCAGTACAACACCACCATTCGCCTTCCCGAAGAAGGGACAGAGGAACTCCGCATGGGCTTTGACTACGTGTTTGTCAATGCGGGCGAAGCTTCTTCCATTCCGATGGAGGTAGAAATCGTGGACGAGGAGCAAGTAACCATAGCCAACTCCGTCATCAGCGTGTCTTGCGAGCGTGGAAAGAACACCATCCTGCGTGACGCTTTCCTTACCAACAACGAGCAAGGCGGGGGCGACAATCCCGGAGGCGGTGATGAAGGCGGCGGCATCGGTTTCGATGACGAATACGACGGCGAAATCAACATCGACGTACCTATGAACTAAAACAATCTTGTGACATAAATAAACTAATTATTAATTTCTTAACATTTTCACTATGAAAAAGAATTATTTATTCTCAGCTTTGGCAGCCAGTCTGATGCTGTTCGCATCCTGCAGCCAAGAAGAAATCATCTCTACAGTAGGGGATGAACCGACCGGTGGACAACTGGTAAGAATTAGTGCATCTCTGCCCCAAGAGGCAGCTACTCGTGCGATGGCAACAGTGACGAATTATAAAGCCCGTTGTATTATGCAATTGGTTGACGCATCGGGTGTAGCCATCTCAGATGAACGTTATGTAGAAGAAGTTCAAGGAGACCAAGTAACTTTTGAGTTCACCGCTCCTGATCAGGCTTATCAGTGCGTATTTTGGGCTGACTATATTCAAGAAAATGCAGCAACATTAGAAACAGATTATTTCTATACCACAACTGCACTGCCGGCCGTTACCTTAAGTAGCAGTTTAAACAAGAATGTTATGTTCGGTTCGGAAGCAGCCAGTGCATTCTGCGGTGTTATAACAGATCCAGCTAACGGATTAAACATTATGTTGAAACGCCCGGTGGCAAAAATCAATATTGGTAGTAATGCCCCCGAGAACTATACTGGATATGACCAAGTTAGAGTAGACAGGATGAATATTCCCAACAACTACAACATCTTGACTAAAACAACAGATGTTAGCCAAACCCAAGAAATACGTTTGGAAAATACAGCTATGATTGATGCCGCAGCTGGTGATTGGACTTATTTCTTTGTATTCGCTCCCGTTACCCAGACAACGTACACTTTTGACATCCCTGTAACAATTACGGATGCAGCAGGTTCGTTAGAAGCAAAATCTGCCACTGTAAGCGTTGTTCCAGTAGACGATAACGTAGAGTCTAACATCAACTTCACTCCCGAAGGTGGTAGCGGAGAAGACCCCGATATTGATCCTGATAATGACATGCAGATTAATGTCAGCTTCGATGGCGAGTATGAAGATCCTAACGCACTGAAAGTGGGTGACTACATTGACGCTACTGGCGCAAAAGTAACTGACGCTTCTTCGGCTGTGGCTGTAGTATTTGCGTTGGCTGAAGGTAAAGTTGATGCATCTACATATGGAGAAGGTAATACAGTTGAAGCATACGCTGTATCTTTAACAAAAGCCGCAGGACGTGCATACTTGAAAGATGGTTCTGCTGGGACATGGACACCGACATTAGTTTCTACTGCCACAATGGATACTGAAAGTCCTTATAGCGGCTACCAAATGAGTTCTGATATGTTAACAGCAGTTGGCGATTATGCTTCTAATCTTTTTACTGCATACAACTCGTGGGTAAGCAGTAGTTCTATAAGTAATACAAGTGGCTGGTACATTCCTTCGTATGCACAATTGCAAGACATACTAACTTTGGACAATGCAACTCTTAAGGAAGCGTTGAATGGAGCTTACGGATCTACTTACTTTTTAATATCAAGTAGTGTAAACGCAGATTTGACAATACATGGTAGTACCTATGACCCCACAGAAGGTGTAGTGCAGAATGCTAATCAGAACATTGATCCTACGACACATCAAGGTATCATCTTCCCTGTAGTAACTATTTTCGAATAACCCTCACTCAACAAATAAATAATAGGTACAATTGTAGAATAACAATTACTTCCCCTCCCACGATGACGGGAGGGGAAGTTTCCGAAAAAACAGTCAACGCATGAATAATCCTATACGGTAGAGATGTTCTACCTAATCCGGACTAAACAAGAGTCCGCCCGAAAGCAGAAAACAATATAACTACTATAATATATAAGAAAACCGTGAACTCCATGACCCGTAACACTCTCCGCACACTGACCTTTGGCTTGGTAGCCCTCAGCCTGCTAAGCAACTGCTCGTGCCAAAGCGATACCCTGCCGGAACCGGAACAACCGCAACCCGAAGTTCCCGCCGAAGCACCGGACGCTTACCAAGACAAGATACGCACGCAGCCCTACCCCAAGGCGGACAACGAACTGATGATGAACCCCGCCCCCCTCATCGTGCCCCAAGCCATGAAGACGGACGAGTGCTTGCAGTTCAACCTGTCGCGCACGGAGGACTTCAGCGACGCGGAAGCCATCCTGACCGAACCGCAACCGTGGTGCATGTACAACCTGCACCGTCCCTTGGAGGAAGGCACGTGGTTCTGGCGTTTCCGTTCCCTGAAAGCGGACGGGACGGGCGAAAGTGCTTGGAGTGAAACCTTCCGGTTTGAAGTAACCACCGGGCTGCCTACCATTGTCACGCCCACCTTCGAAACCTTCTTGCAGAACGCGCCCCGCATTTACCCGCGCTTGTACTGCTTCCTCAATCCCCGCATCGATGCCGCACGCCGCAACGTGACCTCGCATCCCGAATACCGACAACTGACGGCACGTGCCTCCCTTGCCGACGACTACACCACCGGTGGCCTTGCCGCCCGTGCCGAGACCCTGCGCCAGCACGCCACGTGGCTGTATCACGCCTATATGCTGACCCGACAAAGTACTTATGCCAATAAACTGAAAGAATTACTCGCTGCCCTGACAGCCACGCCGCCCACGGACAGCGAACTGTTTGCCGACAACTTCACGTCCAGCGCCATCGCCTTGTGCCATGCCGCCGCTTACGACTTGCTATACGACCAACTGACTGATGCCGAGCGTGCCGCCTCCGAAGCGGAGATGTTGCGCGTATTGCGTCATTACTACGCCGAGAACGTGGGCTACCAAGAGAACCACATCTTCGACAACCACTTCTGGCAACAAAACATGCGCATTTACTTCCAATGTGCTTTCCTACTCTACAGCAACTCGCAATACTCCGACGAAGTATTGCCCATGCTGGAATACTATTATGAATTGTGGACGGCACGTGCCCCCGCCGGCGGCTTCAACCGCGATGGTATGTGGCACAACGGCACGGGCTACTTCACGGCCAACGTCAAGACCCTGGCCTATATGCCCGCCCTACTGTCCTACGTGGCACGTTACGACTTCCTGCAACATCCGTGGTACCGCAACTGCGGACAGGCATTGGTGTACAGCTTCCCGCCCCATTCTGCCAGCAACGGCTTTGGCGACATGAGCGAGAGTGCTTCGGAGCCTAACCGCCTGACCGCCGCCTTTGCCGACTACATTGCCCGTGAGGTGGGCGACAGCTATGCGGGTTGGTATGCCACTGAGTGCAACAGCTTGGTGCAAGCCGACTACGAACTGCGCCTGTACCGCATGTGCGCCGACCGTAGTTACGACACCGCACTGCCCGCCGACGCTCCCCATTTGGTATGGTACCAAGACGCGGGCGAAGTGGCGATGCACAGTCGTCCCGGTGACACGGAGCACGACTTGGCTTTGTCGTTCCGCTCCAGCACCTTCGGCTCGGGCAGCCATACCACCGCCAGCCAAAACGCGTTCAACCTGCTTTACAGCGGTGAGAATATCTACCGCAGCAGCGGCTACTACCAGAACTTCAGCGATGCCCACAACCTGATGTCCTACCGCCACACTCGGGCGCACAACACGATATTGGTGAACGGCATCGGTCAGCCTTACTCCACCAAAGGATATGGCAACGTGACCCGTGCCCTCACCGGCAATCACATCAGTTATTGTCTGGGAGACGCTTCCCATGCCTATTGCGGCATCACGGACGATCCCTTATGGACAGCAGCCTTCGAAGCAGCGGGAATCGAGCAAACGCCAGAGTACGGCTTCGGCGAAACACCACTCACCAAATACCGCCGCCACATTTTGTTGCTGCAACCCACCACGGTAGTTATCTACGATGAGCTGGAGGCTTCCGAACCCGTCCGTTGGGCCTGGTTGCTGCATAGTGCAACACAATTCAGCATCAACACGGACGAACAGACCTTGAGCAGCGACAACGGCAGTTATTTTGCCGTGACCAACCTGTATAGCGGAAACAGTGTAACCTTTACGCAGACAGACCAATTTGCAGTGCCGCCTACGAACCAAGGCCCCGATTATCCCAACCAATGGCATCTGACAGCCAGCGTGAATGGTACGACCTCTACTC
>CALUIQ010000185.1 GCA_944320735.1 uncultured Bacteroides sp.
TACTACGCTGAGAAAAGAAGGCTTCAGTTGTTGCTCTACCAGGAGAATATGGAAAAAGAACAGAAAGAGCAAATCCATCAGTCGCAATTACGCTTCTTTACCAACATCTCGCACGACTTCCGTACGCCGTTGTCCTTAATCTTAGCGGTGGTGGACAAGCTGCGGAATGACGGGCTGAAGGAATATTATTACCGGATTCTGAACAGCAACGCACAGCGTTTGTTGAATCTGGTCAATGAGTTGATGGACTTCCGCACGGTGGAGAACGGTATGATGAAACTGCAGTTGCAGCCGTTGGACATCAACCGCATTGTACACGACACAACCGATGACTTTATAGACACAGCCCGTCAGCGGAATATCGATTTTCAGATTCAATGTGACGAAAGTCTGCCGACTGAAATCTGGGCGGATAGAAGTATCGTCGAGAAAATTGTGATGAACTTGCTGAGCAACGCTTTCAAGTACACGCCGGATAAAGGACGCATCCTGATTGAAACTCGTCAAGGCAATTCCTTCACTTCGGTATATTCCAACAGCTATACGTTAGGTGAGACGGGGAGTGATGTATTCTCTATTATTGTGAGCGACACCGGCATCGGCATTTCGGGCGAATCCATCAGCAGTGTGTTCGAACGGTTCTACAAAGTAAATACGGTCAATACGGATTCTCACTTGGGGACCGGTATCGGGTTGGCACTCGTGAAGAGTCTGGTGTTGCTTCATAAAGGTTCGATAACCATTTACAGCGAGCGGGAAAAAGGAACCGACATGGTGGTTTGCCTTCCGTTGGATAGAACTGTATTCGCGCCGGAAGATTTCATGCAACAGACTCAGGCGGCGGTGCCTGTTTCGCAACCTGCTGCGGAAACTACTGAAGACGAGGAGGCTAACACGGAGAGTGACAATTGGAAAAAACCGTCTGATGGCAGGAAAATCCTGATAGCCGAGGACAATGATGACCTGCGCACTTTGATAGCCGATTCGTTGGCGGACGATTTTACAGTGATACAGGCGCGGGACGGAAAGGAGGCGATGGACTTGATTAATGGGGATACTGATTTCGATTTGATAATCAGTGACATTATGATGCCCCGCAAGGATGGCGTGTCCTTGTGTTACGATGTAAAGAATGACATAAATACTTCGCATATTCCGTTCATATTGCTGACAGCCAAGACCAGCCTCGAAAGCAAGATAGAAGGGGTGGACTCCGGGGCGGATTTGTATTTTGAGAAACCGGTGGATTTGACTTATTTGAAGCTGGCCATCCACAACGTCTTTAAGAACAGGCAACAACTGCGGGACCACTATGCGCGTAATTTCTATGCCGATAGCAGTGAACTTTCGTCTAACCAGCAGGATGCCAAGTTCCTGAAAACTTTTGTGGATTACGTCAATGACCATATCTCCGAACCGGACATGAGCGTGATAGGCGTAGCCGAGGAGTTGGGCATGAGCAAGACGAAGCTTTATACAAAGGTGAAAAGCCTGACCGGTGAATCGGTCGTTTCGTTTATTGCGAATTGCCGGATGCGCAAGGCGGCCAAGCTGATTATTGAAGAGAATCTGACCATGCGGGAGGTGATGGTAAAGGTGGGGATAGAAAGTCAGTCCTACTTTACGAACCTGTTCAAGAAAGTCTGGGGGGATACGCCTACCGTATTTGCCGCCAAGCATAAAAAGGCGGATAAGTAAAATTTCATTCATCATTCTTTACTTATACTTTGTGCGGGATGAAAATGTGCATTAAATGGGAATTTAGCGCGCAAGCGCGCTTGAATGAAGAATTAGAGTAATCAACTCCCCTCCTTCCGGAAGGAGGGGAGTTCTGCAAACATTATTCACTAACTAATTCTTCATTCTCATTCTTAACTCTTCATTTAATCGCTAAATTATCATTTAGAAATGCACAAATCTATCTTGCACAAGTATAATAGATAAAAATGGGTTGTTTTGTCAATTTGAATAAAAGAAATGTCGATTTGAGTAAAGCATAACGGGGAATAAAGGTTTTCTTTGCAGTGATTTTTAGAACCTGTGAATATGAAAACAATAGAAATTCTTAGCAAACGTAACGATGGCCTGACTCTTGTGAAAGGCCGTAGAGTGAAGAAAGGGTGGGCTCTCTTTCTTTTAGTATCAATGTTTGTCCTACCTCTGTCCGCACAGCCCAATTGGGATAAGGCGGACATCAAAGCTATTATGAAACGAGTGGCTGATTGGCAAATCGCGAATCCGCAAAAGGGAGCGGAACACGATGACTTGGATTGGACGCATGCCGTGCTTTATATGGGTATGGTGGACTGGGCGGAACTGACCGAACGGACAGACGGAGACTCCTCTTATTATAAATGGTTGATGAAAATAGGGCGGCGCAATCATTTCCAAATGGGAAGATGGATGTATCACGCCGACTTTATTGCAGTAGGGCAGACATTCATCGACCTTTATAAGAAGTATAACGATACGAACATTATCGCTCCGGTGATGGCGCGTGCCAATTGGGTGGTAGACCATCCGACGAATGCCACGTTGGAATTGGACTATAGCAAGCGGGAAACGCTGTCCCGTTGGTCTTGGTGTGACGCACTGTTTATGGCTCCTCCGGTATATGCCAAACTGTATTCGATGACATTGGATAAAAAATACTTGGACTTCCTCAACAAAGAATACCGGGCTTCCTATGATTACCTGTATGACAAGGAAGAAAAACTGTTCTATCGCGACTGCCGTTATTTTAAACAAAAGGAAGCTAATGGCAAGAAAGTCTTCTGGGGTCGTGGCAACGGTTGGGTGTTGGGAGGCTTGGCCGAGATTCTGCAAGCCTTGCCCAAGGACGAAGTTTCGCGCGCGTTCTACAAAGACTTATTCGTGGAGTTGGCTACCCGGGTGGCCGAATTGCAATGCCCGGACGGATATTGGCACGCCAGTTTGTTGGATCCCGCTTCTTATCCTTCTCCCGAAACCAGTTCGACAGGTTTGATTACCTATGCCCTTGCCTATGGTGTCAACGAAGGATTTTTGAACAAGGAACAATTTATGCCCGTGATTGAAAAAGCTTGGAAGGCTTTGACGGACGCGGTGGAAGCCGATGGTAAATTGGGCTATGTGCAACCCATTGGTGCCGACCCCCGTAAGGTGACGCGGGATATGACCGAAGTCTACGGAGTAGGCGGTTTCCTGTTGGCCGGTTGCCAACTGTATAAAATGGCGAAGTGAGAAATATCTTAATCTTATACTAATATCAAAAGACTTTTTATGAAAAGAGGGTTTATAGCCTTGTTATTGGCGCTGTTGGCTTGTTGTGCTGTATCTTATGCGCGTGAGGTGACGTCTTTCAATGACGGATGGGAGTTTAAGAAAGGACCGTTTGCGCAAGACGCGATGAAAGTGGCGCAAAAATGGAATGCCAAGTGGGAGAAAGTGAACATTCCCCATACGTGGAATGCGGAGGATATGCAGAAGCGTGCCGCATCTTTCTACGAGGGGGTAGGTTACTATCGTAAGAATTATGTTTTCCCGGAGACATTGAAAGGAAAACGTGTATTCCTTCGTTTTGAGGGAGTCGCCTCCTGCGCCGAGGTGTATGTGAACGGTTATTTGGTCGGAAGCCATAAGGGGGGCTATTCTGCTTTTGTTTGCGAAATAGGTTCTCAAATAAAATACGGTGCTGAAAATGAAATCTTGGTGAAAGCGGACAACGCGTCGCGTCCCGATGTCATCCCGGTCAATCACAATTTGTTTGGCGTATATGGCGGTATGTACCGCCCGGTATGGTTGGTGGTGACGGAACCTTGCAACATCGTGGTGAACGATTGCGCTTCACCGGGCGTGTTCATTACGCAGAAAAATGTGTCGAAGAAGTCGGCTGAAGTATCTGTGAAGGTGAAAGTGGACAATGCTTCGTTGGTTCCCGTTCCCTTGGAATTGGAGAACACTATCTACGATATGAACGGGAAGCAAATCAAGAAACACCGCCAAACTTTTGAGTTGACTCCGCAAGGCGTACAGGCTTATACCTCCAACTTCAAGTTGAACAACCCCCATCTGTGGCAAGGCCGTGAGGATCCTTATTTATATAAAGTGGTGTCTCGTCTGATGCAGGACGGGCAGGTCATTGACGAAGTGGTTCAGCCTTTGGGGCTTCGCAAGTATGAGATTGTGGCAGGCGACGGCTTCTACCTCAACGGTAAGAAATACCCGATGTATGGTGTGACCCGCCATCAGGACTGGTGGGGATTGGGCAGTGCGCTTACCAACAAGGAACACGATTTCGACTTGGCTCAAATTATGGACATTGGAGCCACGACGGTTCGTTTTGCCCACTATCAGCAGTCCGATTACCTTTACTCGCGTTGCGACTCGTTGGGTTTGGTTATTTGGGCGGAAATACCTTTTGTCAACCGTGTCACAGGGCAGGAATGGGAAAACGCGCACCAACAGATGCGCGAGTTGGTTCGCCAGAGTTTCAACCATCCGTCCATCTATGTATGGGGCATCCACAACGAGGTCTATCACCCGCACGGTTATACGGCGGCCCTTACGCAGTCGCTCCACGATTTGTGCAAGACCGAAGACCCCGACCGCTATACGGCTGCCGTGAACGGATACGGACATGCTGACCATCCTGTGAATCAGAATGCGGACATTCAAGGTATGAACCGCTATTTTGGTTGGTACGAGAAGAAAATACAAGACTTCAAGCCTTGGATTGAGAAACTGGAAAAAGAATATCCTTGGCAACGCTTGATGCTGACCGAGTATGGTGCGGACGCCAATTTGAAGCATCAGACGGAAATCTTGGGTGACGCCTTGAACTGGGGCAGCGAGTTCTATCCGGAAACCTTCCAGACCAAAACGCACGAATACCAATGGGCGGTCATCGCCAAGCATCCGTACATCATCGCTTCTTATTTGTGGAATATGTTCGACTTCAGTGCTCCAATGTGGGAACGTGGCGGCGTACCCGCCCGCAACATGAAGGGTATGATAACCTTCGACCGCAAGGTGAAGAAAGACTCTTATTATTGGTATAAGGCAAACTGGAGCAAAGACCCCGTACTCTACCTGACACAGCGCAGGAATGTGGAGCGCGAGAAGAAAGAGACGACCGTGACAGTTTACTCCAATATCGGTACGCCGAAAGTGTATCTGAACGGCCAGGAGTTGAAAGACATGCGCAAAGGATATACGGATGTACATTACATCTTCGACCATGTGGTGTTGAAAGAAGGAAAGAACATCGTGAAAACCGTGGTCGCTTATGGCGGAAAGGAATACACGGACGAGATAGAGTGGACGTATAACGGTGCAAAAGTGCGCAATGCCGACTCTTCCGTGCGAAATACGGAACATGCGGGTTGGTAATATCCGGATTATTCCTTATATTTGCGCACATTAATATTTATAACATTCATTATCATTAATAAAAGCGTAATAGAAAAATGAGAAACATGAAAAACTTGTTGTTGGGGCTGTGCCTGTTGGCCGGCTTGACGGCTTGTACGGCCCAGCAGACTTCCACTGTGCAAACCGGTGCGCAGGGAACGCAGTGGCAATGGGACAAAGGAACCATTGTGGTAGAAACTCCTGAGCGTCCGGCCGACCAAAAGAGTGTCATCGGGTTGGCTCTTCCCAAGATGGAAGTGGTGCGTGTAGGTTTTGTGGGACTGGGTATGCGCGGCCCCGGTGCGGTGCAGCGTTTCACTTACATTCCCGGCACGCAAATCATGGCGTTGTGCGATTATGAGAAAGAACGTGCCGAACGTTGCCAGAAGTATCTGAAAGCCGCTTCGCTGCCGAAGGCTGATATATATTATGGTGAAAAAGGTTATGAAGAACTGTGCCAGCGCGAGGACATCGACTTGGTGTACATCGCCGTAGACTGGGTACACCATTTCCCGGTGGCCAAGTATGCGTTGGAACACGGCAAGAACGTGGCCATCGAAGTGCCGTCGGCCATGAACCTGGCCGAATGCTGGGAGCTGATCAACTTGAGCGAGAAGAACCGCAAGCACTGCATGATTTTGGAGAACTGCTGCTACGACTGGTTTGAAATGAATACGCTGAACATGGCTCAGAACGGCGTGTTCGGTGAAATCGTCCGTGCCCAGGGCGCTTACATCCACGACCTTTCTCCGTTCTGGGATCACTATTGGAAGAACGGTGAGAGCGACAAACTGGGTTGGCGTCTGGATTACAACATGCGGCATCGTGGCGACGTGTATGCCACACACGGCCTTGGCCCTGTGGCACAGGCGTTGGACATTCACCGTGGCGACCGTATGAAGACGTTGGTGGCCATGGATACCAAATCGGTCGTAGGCAAGGCGTTGGTGGAAGAACGTACAGACTCTACCTGCAACAACTTCCGCAACGGCGACCACACCACGACGCTGATTCGCACGGAGAACGGCAAGGTGATTGAGATTCAGCACAACGTGATGACACCGCAGCCCTACAACCGCCTGTATCAGCTGACCGGTACCAAAGGCTTCGCCAACAAGTATCCGGTATCGGGCTATGCCTTGGATGCCGAGCAACTCACCGCTTCGGGCGTTCAGCCGAAAGTAGACGACTTGAGCGCGCACGGATTCTTGCCCGAAAAGGAAAAAGCCGCTTTGATAGAGAAATACCAGCACCCCATCTTGAAGAAATACGGCGAGTTGGCCAAGGAAGTAGGCGGACACGGCGGTATGGACTTCATTATGGACAGCCGTCTGGTATATTGCTTGCAGAACGGACTCCCCTTGGACATGGACGTTTATGACTTGGCTGAATGGTGCTGCCTGGCCGAGTTAGGCGAGCTTTCCATGGACAACGGTTGCGCTCCCGTAGCCTTCCCCGACTTTACTCGTGGCGAGTGGAACGTAGTGAAAGGTTACAAGCACGCCTACGCAAGCCCTGAAGAGGAAACTGCCACTATGGAGAAAGCCAAAGCGTTCACGGCCAAGCTGAAAGAACAAGGCGCCAAAGAGTGGGCTGCCGAAGGAAAATAACCATCTTCGTTGGGTGACTGTACACAGAACGACAGTTCAATAGGTAAGATTTATAAATCAGGTAACGGTGTCTT
>CALUIQ010000186.1 GCA_944320735.1 uncultured Bacteroides sp.
GAATGTGGTAGTGACAGGATTGGTGGTTGACTCGGACGGGAATACACTGATTGGTGTGAAGGTATTGGATATGGAGGATACGAGCAACGGCTCCATAGCCGATGTGGAAGGCAATTTCTCGATCCGAACTTCCCAAGGCGCTAAATTAAAATTCAGTTATGTAGGATATAAAGATGTGATAGAAACAGTTAGTGGGGAGAAAATCAATGTGACACTGATAGAAGATTCACAGTCTTTGGATGAGGTTGTAGTGGTCGGTTACGGTACTCAGAAAAAGGGTAGCATCACGGGTAGTATCACCAGTGTGGATGCGGAAGCGATAGAAGAATTCCCCTCGGCCAATTTGTCCACGGCGTTGGCGGGCCGGTTGTCTGGTGTATATATTAGCCAAGGTACAGGTAAGCCGGGTTCGGCAGCGTCTTTCAGTGTGCGCGCCAAAGGAACACCCAATAATTCGGATCCGCTTTATGTCATTGACGGTGCCATCCGTGACAAGATGGCGTTTGATGCGCTCGATGCCAGCGAAGTGGCCAATATCTCAGTTCTGAAAGATGGTGCTTCAGCGGCGGTTTATGGTTCAAGGGCTGCCAACGGAGTAGTGTTGGTTACTACCAAGAAAGGCGGTAACGGGAAACCTACCATTAACTATACCGGTACCATAGGTATTGATGTGGCTGCTATGATTCCGGAAACATTGACCGCTTACGAGCATGCCACTTACCTCAATGATCGAGCTATGCAAGGATACATCAACAATAAGATCTGGAATCCAACCGGTGAATACCAGGATCCTACGACGACCGCTTCTTGGTACACGGATGACGAGTTGGAACATTTCAAATCTACCGACTATTGCTTCTTGGATGATGCGTGGAGGACGCCATGGACTACCCGTCATGCAGTCAACATTACGGGCGGAACGGACAAACTCCGTTACTTCATCGGAGGCAGTTACTATTATAATGTAGGTTCTTTCGATAACCTGAAATATTCTAAATACAACTTCCGTGCAAGCATCGACGCTGATGTGACTAAAAATGTTACCGTAGGGCTGAATATCAGTACGGATAACCGAAAAGATACGAAGCCAAATTGGAAATCGGATGGGGATAGAGACCGTATGAACGACTTGTATAAAGGTCTGTTGCTCCGCACAAAGATGATTCCCAGTATGATTGACGGTTTACCTGTGGGCAATTTCATCGAATGGCATCCTTTGATGCTGATTAGCGAGGAGTCTGGTCTGCATACCAAGAAGTGGCAGAACGTAAACGTGAATGCGACTTTTGAATACCGGGTGCCTTTCGTGAAGGGATTGAAACTGAGGTTGCAATATAACCGTAACTTGGACAATCGGGTCATTAAAAAGTTCAATTACCCGTACGATATGTATGTATTCCAGACGGCCGGAACCAACAACCATTACATTGATCCGGCAAACATTGTCGTTTCAACGAAAACCCGAGATGATGGAAACTATGTATTTAAAGAGAATAAACTGGATGAAGATTACCAGTTGAATTTCTTTGTAACTTACGACCGTACGTTTGGAAAGCATGATTTGAGTGCTTTGTTTGTGTACGAACAATCTGAGGGGAATAGTGAAGCGTTTGACGCCCAACGGAATGGGTTGATAACATGGGAAATGCCTGAATTCTTTGGCGCCAGTGGCGATGCTTCTCAATCGATAGTAGGTGATGGTGATGTGGAAGAGACTGGACGGCTGTCTTATGTGGGTCGTTTGAATTATGCTTACGATGACAAGTATTTGTTGGAGGCGGCTTTCCGTGTGGACGGTTCTACCAAGTTCGCGCCGAGCCAACGTTGGGGCTTCTTCCCGTCGGTATCTTTGGGATGGCGTATTTCCAGCGAACCATTCTTTTATAATAATATCAAGTTCATAGACTATATGAAGTTGCGTGGTTCTATCGCAACGTTGGGTAACGACGCTATCGGTGGTTGGCAGTGGATGGCTCGTTACGGTATCACGACAGGTGCCGTATTCAATGCTTTGTCATACGGCTTGGAACCCAAAGAAGTACCCAATCCGAACTTGACGTGGGAAAAGTCCACCTCTTATAATATAGGTTTTGACAGCCGTTGGTTCAACAACAAGTTGGATTTCAGTTTTGAGTATTTCTATCGTCGTACGTACGACATCTTGGATGAACTGAGTGTCAGTGTGCCGACTACTTATGGGGCAGAGTTGCCGGAGGAAAATTATTCGGAAGTGAAATCGCGTGGATTTGAGATCGAATTGGGTTGGAATGACCGGATTGGCAATGTGGATTGGTACGTAAGAGGTAACTTCAGCCTTGCGAACAGCTGGTGGTCGAAAAAAGATGAAGCGGAAAACATACGGCCTTATAAATCGGAAATAGGACAATCCTTGGATCGGGAATGGGGATTTGAATGTGTGGGTATGATACGTACCGAGGAACAATTGGAACAATATATGAGGGAGAACCCAAATATGACAATCAAGGGGCAAAAGCCTGGTTTGGGTATGCTGATTTACAAAGACGTGCGTGGCCCAGAATCGGACGAACCGGATGGTATTATAACGGATGACGATAAGGTTGTCATTATCGACAAGAAAGTGCCGCCCATCACTTACGGTTTCTCTATCGGTGGCCAGTGGAAAGGTTTTATGTTGGATTTGTTCTTCCAAGGTATGGCCGGTAATAAGAAGTTGATGGACTTCCGTGGAAACGGTATTAATGCGCATACAAGTACGTTCGAATGGTATAAGGATCACTGGACGCCGGACAATACGGATGCTTCTATGCCGGGTGCCACGCAATACAAAAACAATGAGCCTTCAACATTTTGGGTACGCAACGGTTCTTTCCTGCGTTTGAAGAATGTGTCGTTGTCGTATGATTTGCCCAAGAACTTCACGCAACGGTTTGGCATTGACAAAATCAGGCTGTTTGTGAACGGTTCTAACTTGTTCTTGTTGCAAGATAAAGTAAAATGGATGGATCCGGAAGCCACAAGTATTTCGGATTATCCTGTGATGAGGAATTTCTCATTTGGCGTAAATGTTACTATATAATCATTTTAAAATATGAATGATATGAAAGCAAAAATATATATACCAGTCTTGTTAGGCTTATTGGGATTGGCAAGTTGTACTGCAGTGTTGGATAAGGACGATTTGACGGCTGTAAGTGAACAAGCTACGTGGGATAGTGAGATCTTGTCCACGGCTTTTTTGGACAAATGTTATTTGGATAATATGCCGAGTTTTGACGGTGATATGTCGGAATATTGTGACGAAAGTAATGGTGGTGGCGACTTTATTCATGGACGCCTGACTGCTGTTGCCACGGCCGGAGGCCCCTTGGAGGAATATTGGCCCTATGATAAAATCTACACGCTGAATGTCTTGCTGACAAGCATCGATGGAGGAAGCCTTTCGGAAGAGGTTCGCAATCAGATTAAGGCGCAGGCTTTATTCTTGCGTGCTTACCAGTATTTCCAGATGGTAAAGATATATGGTGGAGTCCCATTGATTTTGGCACCGCAGGATCGTTATAAGGATGATTTGTATGTCACTCGTAATACGGCGAAGGAATGTATAGACCAGATTATAAAAGATTTGGATGAAGCTGCAGCTTCGTTACCCAGTGTTTGGGGAACGGAAGACTTCGGACGCATTACTAAGGGTGCGGCTATGGCTTTCAAGGGGCGTGTGTTGTTGACGTATGCCAGCAAACAGTTCAATCCTAATAACGATCGGACTCGGTGGGAACAAGCGTACCAGGCTTGCTTGGCTGCCAAAGAGGAACTTTCCACCAATGGAGAACGTGCGCTTCATCCTGTTTATGATGAGATTTGGACACAGGAAACCACTTCGGAAACAGTCATAACAACTCGTTTCTTGGATCCGGTACGTACGCACAATTTTATGGCAGGTTTGCGCCCGTTGGAATTCTCGGTGGGAGCGACAGGTAATAACCATCCGTCGTTGGATTTGGCTCTTGCTTTTCCTATGGCCGATGGAACTTCCCCCGGAGTTGATGTAGACGGAGACGGGGTTAAAGAAGAGTTTGACCCGACCGCTACGGATGCCAGAGGACTTTATTGGTTAAATAGAGACCCAAGATTTTATTCCATCATTGTATATAACGGAGCGGAATATCCTTTGAATGGTATGCCGGAATGGTTCCAAGGCTGTATGTACACCTATAAGGGTGGTGAAGATACCCATAGTCCGACGGGTACAGGATTTTATTCGTGCAAATTTTCCATCCCTGAGAAAACAGCTACGGAAGCTAAAGACCATGGAGATATGGATTGGATAGAGATGAGATATGCGGAAGTATTGTTGAACTTGGCAGAATGTGCGGCGGAAGTCGGGAACAAAGATGATGAAGTTTATGACATATTAAAGCAAATTCGCCATCGGGCTGGTATCACTCCCAATGGAGATGGATTGTACGGCTTAAAGGCTAATATGAGTCAACAGGAATTGATAGAAGCGGTCTTGTACGAACGCCGTATAGAGTTGGCTTTTGAAGGGAAGCGTTTTTGGGATATGATGAGGCGCAAGATTTTTACGGATATGCAAGGCTATACACGTCAGCGCATCGAAATTCAAGTACAGCCTGAATACGCTTCAATGTCTCGTCAAGATTTTATTGTCATGATTAAGCAAGATCCGGAACTGATGACAAAGAATTACTTTAAGTATTTCACGACACAGACCTGGAATATCGATGAGCTCTATAAATGGGACGTGAAGGACAACTATTATTTCCAAGGATTGTCTCGCGAACATTTCGAGCAGAACCCCAAACTTCAGCAGACGATAGGTTGGGAGAGTGGCGATTTTGATCCGTTGCAATAGTGAATGAATGGATAAGAACTGATTCCGTTTTCGATAGGGAGCTATAAGGTAGAGATGAGGGGTGTGCCGTAACGGTTTACGGCATGCCCCTTTATGATTAATCCCTATTTATTGGGAAGCTGATAGTACAGAATCCTAATTACTGATTGTGTGTTAGGATTACGGAGCGTGTCAAAACGGGAGGGAAAATCCTATTTTGACACGCTTTCTTCGCATACAGCCATCTCCGCTCCCCGGAATACCACTTTTAGCAGATGCAAGCAGGTGTCTGTGCAAAGCCGTTGAACTACCTTGTCCGCACTGTACTTCTTTAGTTGCTCCTCCGCTTCCCGGCTCTTCGCTTCCACCTCCGCGTCCGTGGCGGTAGGATTGACGTACTTCAGTTCCATGATGTAGCTATGGGCGATGTCTGAATAGCGTGCCTTGTCCGGCAGCATCAGGAAATCGCTGTAGCC
>CALUIQ010000187.1 GCA_944320735.1 uncultured Bacteroides sp.
GGATTCGGAGGAGAAGGCGGTCTACTTGACGTTTGACGACGGCCCTATTCCTGTCGTCACCCCTTGGGTGCTCGGTGTGTTGGAGCGATATGGGGTAAAAGCCACTTTCTTTATGGTGGGCGACAACGTGCGCAAGCATCCGGAGGTGTTCCGGCAGGTCGTGGAACAGGGACACCGCATCGGCAACCATACGTTCAACCACATACGCGGTTTCAGTCGACGCTATTTCACCTCGGGGCGTTACCTGGAGAATACGTTGCAGGTGGACAAGCTGATGGATGAACTGAGGAAGAAAGGGGAGCTTCCTCCCTTGCCGCTCGATTTCCGTCCGTTGTTCCGTCCGCCGCACGGCCATATGGGCTGGGCGCAATACATGCGGCTGAAACGGACCTACCGCATCGTGATGTGGGATCTCGTCACCCGTGACTATAGCAAGAAGCTACGTCCGCCGCAGGTGCTGGCCAACGTTATGCGCTATGCCCGCCCGGGCTCCATCATCACCTTCCACGACTCGCTGAAGTCGTGGGACAACGGTAACTTGACCTATGCCCTACCCCGCGCCATCGAGTTCCTGCAGGAAGAAGGATACGAGTTCAAGCTGCTGTAGGCAAGGAATGAAAAATTAAGTATAATTAAGAATGAAGAATGAAGAATTAAGAATGATGAATTTACCATACGCTCTGATAGCGTACAAGGGAGGTACAGCCTAATTCTTCATTCATCATTCTTCATTCCTCATTGCATAGTAAATCGCTAAATAGCAAATGAACAGGGATTTTGAAATTATGGCACCTGTAGGCTCGCGCGAATCGCTGGTCGCAGCCATACAGGGCGGAGCGGACTCCATCTATTTCGGGATAGAGAACCTGAATATGCGGGCGCGTTCGGCCAACACCTTTACCATCGATGATTTAAGGGAGATTGCCCGCACGTGCGACGAGCACGGAATGAAGAGTTACCTGACCGTCAACACCATCATTTATGACAACGACCTTACGCTGATGCGCACCATTGTGGACGCGGCGCACGAGGCAGGCATCAGTGCCATCATTGCCGCAGACGTGGCGGTGATGACCTACGCTCGGCAGATAGGGCAAGAGGTACACCTCAGTACGCAGCTCAACATCAGCAACGTGGAGGCCTTGCGCTTTTATGCCCAGTTTGCGGACGTGGTGGTATTGGCGCGCGAGTTGAACCTGGAACAAGTGGCCGTTATCCACCGTGCCATCGAGGAGGAGCACATCTGCGGACCTTCCGGACAGCTGGTGCGTATCGAGATGTTCTGCCACGGGGCGTTGTGTATGGCGGTCAGCGGAAAGTGTTACCTCTCGCTCCATCAGATGAACAGTTCGGCCAATCGGGGAGCTTGTATGCAGGTGTGCCGCCGCTCGTACATCGTGCGCGACAAGGAGACGGACGCCGAGTTGGAGATAGACAATCAATATATTATGTCACCCAAGGACCTGAAGACTATTCACTTCCTCAACAAGATGATGGATGCGGGCGTGCGGGTGTTCAAGATAGAGGGACGTGCCCGCGGGCCGGAGTATGTGCGTACGGTGACGGAATGCTATAAGGAGGCGGTGCGTGCCTATGTGGAAGGTACTTTCACCGATGAGAAGATAGAGGATTGGAACCGCCGGTTGGCTACGGTGTTCAACCGAGGCTTTTGGGACGGCTATTATTTGGGGCAACGCTTGGGCGAATGGACAAAGAATTACGGCTCGGCGGCGACGGAGCGTAAGATATATGTGGGCAAAGGGGTGAAATATTTCTCCAACATCGGCGTGGCAGAGTTTGTGGTAGAAGCCGCTGAACTGAATGTAGGCGACAAACTGTTGATTACCGGCCCGACAACAGGTGCTTTGTTCCTGACATTGGAAGAAGCGCGCGTCGACCTGAAGCCCGTGCCCGTCGTACACAAAGGTGAACATTTCTCTATGAAGTGCGACAAGATACGTCCCAGCGATAAGCTCTACAAGCTGGTGTCGTTGGAAGAACTGAAACGGTTTAAGGGATTGGATGTAGAACATCAAAGAGGATAAGAAATGGACAAATACATATATGAATTGGAAATGAAGGTGCGCGACTATGAGTGCGACCTGCAAGGCATTGTGAACAACGCCAATTACCAACATTACTTGGAGCATACGCGCCACGAGTTCCTTACCTCGACGGGCGTCAGCTTCGCCGCTTTGCACGAACAGGGAGTAGACCCAGTAGTGGCACGCATCTCCATGGCTTTCAAGACCCCTTTGCGAAGCGGAGACGTGTTCCTCTCCAAACTTTACCTGAGGAAGGAAGGCATCAAGTATGTGTTCTACCAAGACATCTACCGCAAGGCGGACGGAAAACTTTCGCTGAAAGGCGTGGTAGAGACTGTCTGTGTGGTAAACGGCCGCTTGACAGACAGCCAATTGTTTGATGACGTATTTGCCCCTTACCTGTCCCATGAGTAACGACGAGCGTGTATGCGGCATCGCCCTGACACTTTGTCAAGGCATCGGGCACATTATGGCCAAACGTTTGGTGGAGACCGTCGGTAGTGCCGCTGAGGTATTCCGCTTGCGGAAAGAGTTGGCCGGACGTTATCCTGGAGAGTTCTCTTCGGGCGTGATAAACGCCTTGAATGACGAATCGGTTTTCCGGCGTGCCGAAGAAGAGATGGAGTTTGTCGAGAAAAATCGCATCCAGTGCCTGTTGATGACGGACGAGCGTTACCCTTCCCGCTTGCGTGAGTGTGAAGACGCGCCGTTAGTGCTTTTCTTCAAGGGAAACACCGACTTGAACCGCTTGCGGGTGGTTAGTTTGGTCGGGACAAGGCGAGCGACGGAATACGGCAAGGCGTTTTGCGCAGACTTCCTGCAAGATCTTTCTGACTTGTGTCCCGACTTGTTAATCGTCAGCGGCTTGGCATACGGCATTGACGTGAATGCCCATCGGGCAGCCTTGGCCAACGGACTTTCTACGGTAGGCGTATTGGCGCACGGGCTGGACCGCATTTATCCGGCAGTCCATCGCAAAACAGCTATCGATATGCTGGAACAAGGTGGCTTGTTGACCGAATTCCTGAGTGGCACAGATCCGGATCGTTACAACTTTGTCAGTCGCAACCGCATTGTAGCGGGGATGAGTGATGCTGTCATCGTGGTGGAGTCGGCAGAGAAAGGTGGCTCACTGATTACTGCAAGCTTGGCGGAAAGCTATCACCGCGATTGTTTTGCCGTGCCCGGCCGTGCTTCGGATGCTCTTTCACGCGGATGCAATCAGTTGATTCGAGACAACAAAGCAGCATTGATAAACGATGCCTCCGATTTTGTAAAGGCTATGAATTGGGGACGGGACACCGCTCGACAGCAGCCCCAAGGCATCCAACGCGATTTTTTCCCTGAACTGACGGAAGAGGAAACCCGCATTGTCAAGATATTGAGCCGTGACGACCAGCACATCAACACGTTGGTAGTAGAGACCAATATTCCCATTAACCGCATAAGTGCCCTGCTCTTCGGGCTGGAGTTGAAAGGAGTCGTCAAAGCGTTGGTTGGCGGAATGTATCATTTGTTGGCATAAGTATCTCGGTCGCTTTTATTCTCATTTATACTTTGCATAGGATAAAAAGGCGTATAAAACGAGATTTTATTTTTGTGCACGGATTTAGCTTCGCTTAATATCGTCTGTTACCCATAGTTGGAGAGTCTCATATAGTGCTATGTGAGATGTTTCGACTATGTTTCGTTACTACCAACATAGCAGCTTGATGGTAATTTTCTATTTCATTTCACCCTCTCTGTTCTAAAGGTACTCAATTTTTGTAAGCTCAAGCCGTAGTTGATGAATTAGTAAGGACTAGTTTGTTTCAGTGTTGAACTATGCTTGAAGAATTGATTCTAAAGTTTGTGTGTAAATCTCAAAATGCGGATTATTAGCATTATATAAACTTCTTGTATAATATTTAAAGTAAATGAGACGATTTTAATAAACGTTCTCATTTTTTTTTTTTTGATTTGCAAGCGTTAACGCATTCTTTAACTTAATAGCATTAAGCCATGGAAGATACTTCGTAAGAAAACTTAGAATTGAACAGGTCAGGTCTTTTGTCCTTTATGACGGCAATAGTCTGATTTAAGCATGCCCACTAATTTTTATTATTACTCACAATTAAATCTAATAGCAATGACAAATGATGGATGTATGAAACGATTCTGCTGTCTGTTTATGTGCACAACATTAGTTTGGGGGACACATCAGGTGGCAGTAGCCGCTACCAACGAGCCGCCTGTTATTACAGAAGTAAAAGCCGCCTCAGTTACTGTCACTGGGCGGGTTGTTGACGATCTTGGGGAACCCTTGCCCGGAGTTACTATCGCCATTGAAGGCTCTACGCGTGGTGTCATAACGGATATTGACGGTACTTTCAGTATTGAAATGGAAATCGGACAAAGTTTAAGAATTTCTTATATAGGAATGGAAACGCAAGTCATTACTGTAAAAGATTCTAAGCCATTGACGATTAAGATGATCCAAAAAACGGACGAATTGGATGAAGTAACGGTAGTGGCCTTTGCCAAGCAAAAGAAAGAAAGCGTGTTGGCTTCTGTGGCAACGGTTAAGCCGGCGGAACTGCGAGCTCCTACCAGCAACTTGACCACAGCGTTGGCAGGTCGTATTGCCGGTATTATCTCTTACCAGCGTAGTGGTGAGCCGGGTGCGGATGATGCCGACTTCTTCGTCCGTGGTGTTACGACTTTCGGTTATAAGAAAGACCCGCTTATCCTAATTGATGGTGTGGAAATGACCTCGTCCGACCTCTCGCGCTTGCAAGTAGACGATATCGCCAGTTTCTCCATCATGAAGGATGCTACCGCTACGGCACTTTATGGTTCACGAGGTGCGAACGGTGTAATCTTGGTAACAACCAAGGGGGGTGCGGAAGGCCCCGCTAAAATATCGGCGCGTGTGGAAGTGTCCCATTCGGCTCCTACGCAAAGAACGAAGTGGGCAGATCCGATAACGTATATGGAATTGGAAAATGAAGCGTCCCTGTATGATAATGGCATATTGAAACACAGTTATCAAAAGGTAGCCAATACCAAGGCGGGACTGAATCCTAACGTATATCCGGCTGTGGATTGGTACGACCAGTTGTTTAAAGAGTCTACTACCAACTACCGTGCCAATATGAATATCAGCGGTGGTAGCCAGGTAGCGAGGTACTACATTGCCGGAACTTTCTCGAAGGACGAAGGCGCGTTGAAGTCCGCCCGACAGAACAACTTCAACAACAACATCAATCTGAACCGTTATTTGTTGCGTGCCAATGTGGATGTAAACATATCCAAGACAACCACGGCCACCGTACGCTTGCATGGAACGATGGACGACTATTCCGGTCCCATTTACGAAGGGTCTGAAATCTACTCGATGATTACCCAAACGTCTCCCGTGCTCTATCCGCCTTACTATCAGCCGGACAAAGCGAACGAAACCACCCCGTACCTCCTTTACGGAAACTATGATACGGGCAATTACCTCAACCCTTACGCCGAAATGACGCGCGGTTACAAAGACCGTAACCAATCACTTATGATGGCGCAGGTAGAATTGAACCAAGACTTGAAATTCATCACCGAAGGCCTGAAAGCTCGTTTTATGTTCAACACGAACCGCCGTTCGGATTATGCCGTGAAGCGTCAGTACAACCCGTATTATTTCTCGGTGGGAAGTTACGACCCGCTGACTGACACTTATATTTTGAATGCCCTCAATCCGGACGATGGCACGGACTATCTGACTTCCAGTGAAGACGGGAAAGTGGTCACTACCAACACCTACTTGGAGACGGCTGTCAATTACGACCGGGTTTTCAATGAGAAACATGCCGTGAGCGGTTTGATGGTATTCACCATGCGAAGCGAGTTGACCTCTTCAAACTCCGGTGACGTGCAGGCCTCTTTGCCCACAAGGAACATGGGCTTGGCCGGTCGTTTCACTTATGCCTTCGATGATCGTTACTTTGTGGAAGCCAACTTCGGCTACAACGGTTCCGAGCGTTTTGCCGAGAAAGAACGTTGGGGATTTTTCCCGTCCGTCGGTCTCGGATACCTGATTTCTAACGAACCTTTCTGGAACGACGATTTGAAAAAGGTTATCAGCAAGCTGAAGTTCAAAGCCACTTATGGTTTGGTGGGAAACGATGCCGTAGGAGATGAGAAAGACCGTTTCTTCTATTTATCCCAAGTGAATTTGAATAATAGTGGTATGTCATATAAGTGGGGTATTCCGGGTAATATGACGACCGTGAATGGTGTTTCTATCTCTCGTTACGCCAATCCGGAAGTGACGTGGGAAGTATCGGCAAAGACTAATCTTGGTATCGAATTGGGACTTTTCGACAAGATGGAATTGCAAGTGGATATTTTCCGGGACGATCGTTCGAAGATATTGATGGAACGTGCCGACCTGCCCGGAACATTAGGTTTGGAGACCGACCCGCAAGCCAATGTGGGTGAGGCGCGCAGCCAAGGTATCGACTTGTCTTTGGACTACAACCAGTCCTTCAACAAAGATTTCTGGATGTCGGGTCGTTTGAACTTCACTTATGCGCACAGTGAATACAAAGTCTATGAGGAACCGGACTATGCGGATACGCCATGGCGGTCGAAAATCGGATATTCTACAAGCCAACAGTGGGGATATGTGGCCGAGCGTCTGTTCATCGACCAAGCGGACATCGACAACTCCCCGGTTCAAACCTTTGGCGACTACAAGCCCGGTGACATTAAATACAAGGACATCAACGGTGATGGACAAATTACCAGTGCCGACCAAGTGCCCATAGGTTACCCCAGTTCACCGGAAATCAACTACGGCTTCGGTCTTTCCATGGGTTACAAAGGCTTTGACTTCTCCTTCTTCTTCCAAGGTTTGGCACGCGAATCTTTCTGGATTGACTATAACAAAACCGCTCCCTTTATCAACCAAGATGACGATTGGGACGATTACATCGGGGTCAACCAGTTGCTGCAAGTGATTGCCGACAACCATTGGTCTGTCAGCAATCGCGACCCGTACGCTTTTTGGCCTCGCTTGTCCACACAAAAAGTTGGCAACAACAGCCAGAGAAGTACTTGGTTTATGCGCGATGGTTCGTTCCTGCGTTTGAAGTCGTTGGAAATCGGTTACACCTTGCCTAAAAAATGGTTGAAGAAATTGGGTATGAACACGGTGCGTATCTATTACAGCGGTACGAACCTGCTTTGCTTTAGCAAATTCGATTTGTGGGATCCCGAAATGGCAGAGGATGGTTTGGGTTATCCCATACAGCGTGTTAACAATATAGGTATTAACTTTTCTTTCTAAACTGCTATGAGATATTTGAAATTTAAGAGTTTAATCGTTTTGGCATTACTCGGAGTCGTCACTTCATGTGATTACTTGGACGTTGTGCCTGAAAAGATGGGAACCATCGAATATGCGTTCCGTGACAGGCGTAGTGCTTTGCAGTATTTGGCTACGTGTTATCACTATCTGCCTTCTTTGGGCGATGAGTCCAATTCGGTAGGACGTTCGTGCGGGACGGAAGTGACGACTTATTACCGAAACCGTGAGAATGGGGTGAGAATCACCTTGGAAGGGAATAGTATAAACAGCCCTCGATTGGCTTATTGGACCGGCGATAACGGTGGTGTGAACTTGTACAGGGGGTTGCGTTGTTGCAATACATTCTTGGAGAATGTGGATTTGATTCGCGATTTGAGTATTTCCGAGCGCAGGCGTTGGGTGGCCGAAGTGAAATTCTTGAAAGCGTACTACCATTGGATGTTGATTCAGCATTATGGACCTATTGTATTGGTGAAGGAGAACCTGTCGATGGATGCCGGAACCGAGGTGGTGCGTGCTTTCCGTAGCCCCATTAATGAATGTATCGACTATGTACTGGAATTGTTGGATGAAGTTGTTCACGGTGAACTGGTTGGCGATGATGAACTGGGCGAGCGGGAACCGGCATTGCCGTTGCAGGTGGATGATGAGATTACGGAGTACGGTCGCATTACGCTGCCCATAGCCGCTGCCATGCGCGCCAAAATTATGGTGCATATAGCCAGCCCGTTTTATGCGGAGAACACAATGTATGAGAACTTTGTAGATTCGCGGGGTGTACAACTCTTCCCCCGTTGCACCGATGAAGAAAGGGCGCAACGCTGGGCGGATGCCGTGGAAGCCTGCAAGGAAGCAATAGACATTTGCCACGAGGCGGGTTATCAGTTGTATCATTATGACGCGATAGAAATCATTCCTGAAATCTCGGACGAGATGAAGCTCATTATGCAGCCGAGTATGATTGTGACTGCCCCGCAGAACAAAGAGAACATTTGGGAAGACCCGATGCACGATGCGAGTAACGTCCAGAAGTATTGTATGCCGGCTTTGAGTTCCGGCTTCCGTGTGGCTTCCGTACGTGCTCAGTTGACCCCGACGTTGGCCACAGCCGAAAACTTCTATTCTTCCAACGGCGTTCCCATTGAGGAGGATAAGGAATGGGAAGCTAACAATTGGTACAACAATCGTTATCAGACGACCATTGCTCCCGAAGAAAGCCGTTTGGCGGTGGAGCCGGGTAAAGTCGTTCCTTACTTGAATCTGCATCGTGAATCTCGTTTCTACGGTAGCTTGGCGTTCAATGGCAGCAAGTGGTATGGTTGTAGTTCGTCCGTGCC
>CALUIQ010000188.1 GCA_944320735.1 uncultured Bacteroides sp.
GTAAAGAGAATCCGGAGATAGAAGTCGCTCCCGGCGTGTTCCGCAAGGAAGCGGTGTCCGTCAGCGGATCGTGGGACGATAGCAAGATGTATGCCCCTTATCCTTATGAAGACGCGATACTGAACCCGGGGCTGAAACGATAATGCACATTTTCATCCTGTACAAAGTATAAAAAAACACAGAGGCACGGAGACACGGAGGATTTTTTAATGATTAATGTTTAATGATTAATGATTAATCACTAACTACTAATCACTAAAAAACCTCTGTGTCTTTGTGTTTCTGGCAGAAATGCCTATATTTGTCCCGTCATCAGACATATTATCTATTATGAGACAAATATTTTCAGCACTGTGTGCATCCGTCCTCTTGTCTTTGACGGCCAACCATACCGACGCGCAACCTCTTCAGCCTGTCGAATCACCCATTATGGGCTGGAGTTCGTGGAACACCTACCGCATCAACATCAGCGAAGAGCTCATCAAACGACAGGCCGATGCCATGGTGTCGCTCGGGCTGAAGGATGTCGGCTACCGGTACATCAACATCGATGACGGTTTCTTTGGCTACCGTGATGAAAGGGGGATGCTACAGACGCATCCCGAACGTTTTCCTAACGGTGTCAAGTGTGTGGCCGACTACATCCACCGTCTCGGTTTGAAAGCCGGCATTTACTCCGATGCCGGAGCAAACACTTGCGGCTCGCTTTGGGATGCCGACCCCAACGGCATAGGCGTAGGGTTGTACGGCCACGAAGAACAAGACGCCGACCTCTATTTCAACCAGTGGGGCTTCGACTTCATCAAGATAGACTACTGCGGAGCCGGTCAGCAACTCGACTTGGACGAGCGGGAACGTTATACCGCCATCAGTAAAGCCATCCGGAAGGTATGTTCCCGCGATGTTTCAATCAACATCTGCCGTTGGGCTTTCCCCGGTGCATGGGCAAGTGATTTGGCTCGTTCGTGGCGCATCAGTGCAGACATCTCTCCCCGCTGGAATTCTGTGAAGTCCATCATCCGAAAGAACCTCTACTTGTCAGCCTACGCCGGAGGAGGACACTACAACGATATGGACATACTGGAAATAGGCCGTGGCTTGACACAGGCGGAGGAAGAAGTACATTTCGGGTTGTGGTGCCTGATGAGCTCGCCGTTGCTCATCGGATGCGACCTGACCACCATCTCCGAAGCATCCTTGAAGTTGCTGAAGAACAAGGAACTGATAGCACTCAACCAAGACCCATTGGGGCTTCAAGCCTACGTGGTGCAGCACGAAGGTGAAGGGTATGTGCTAGTGAAAGACATCGAACGGCTACGCGGAAATGTGCGTGCCGCCGCCTTGTACAATCCATCGGATACCGCATCTACTTTCCATGTACCACTGGCCTTGCTTGAATTGGGCGGGAAAGTGAAAGTGCGTGACCTCGTGAGGCAAAAGAACGAGGATGCGGTTCAAGGACATTTAGTATACACACTTCCCCCACATAGCGTAAAGATTCTCCGCCTCGAAGCAGAACAGCGTCTTGAGCCTACCCGCTATGAAGCCGAATGGGCCTATCTGCCGCTCTACAACGATTTGGGCAAGCAGGCGCGCATCATCAGTCCCCGTCCCTTTGAAGGAGCTTCGGGCCGTATGATTGTGACCCACGTTGGCGGAAGCAAAGACAACTATATGGAATGGAGCAACATCTATAGTGACAACGGAGGCAACTACACACTGACCATTGCTTACTTGCCCCCCGAAGCGGGAAAGCGTGAGGTGAACGACCGCCTCGTCGAGATAGAAATAAACGGACAGGCATACGCTCCTATCAAGAAGTTGGCGAAAAGTCGTTCCGAAGGCATCTGCACCGTCAGCTTGACCGTCCGATTAGTCCCCGGGCGCAACACTATCCGACTGGGTAGTGCTTATACCTGGACACCGGACATCGACTGCATCACGCTCAAACCACAGACCTAAAGCGGAAGCGTCACTTTGAACAAATCATTCGGTCGGTGTTCGCGATGAATGATTCCGACCATCTGCTTCACGATATCGGGATGCTTATCCGCTATGTCATGATCTTCGTGAATGTCCGTGGCCAGGTCATAAAGATGAGGGATTCCTTTCTTCACGACGAGTTTCCAATCGCCCATACGTACGCCAATCTGATTTGTTTCGTGGAACTCCCAATATAAGAATTGATGTTTCTGTTGTTTGTCATCCCGCCCAAACATTGTCGGCGCGAAGGAGATGCCATCGAAACAGTCTCCTTCCAATTGCTTGTTCAGATACTTTTGGGGGAACTTCTTGTCACCGACCAGTTCGCAGAAAGTGGGCATCACGTCGTAGAAAACCAACTGATGGTCGTTTACTGTGCCGGCAGGTACATGTCCCGGCCAACGCACGATGAAAGGAACACGGATTCCTCCTTCGTAGCATTGGCGTTTCAGTCCGCGCAGTTTGCCGTCACGTCCGAAAAATTTCGGATCGGCTCCTCCCTCTTCGTGAGGGCCGTTGTCGCTGCTGAAGATGACCAGCGTATGCTCATCCAGTCCTTTTTCCTTTAGCTTGGCCAAAATCTCTCCGACATAAGCGTCCAGACGGGTAATCATACCCGCGAATTCGGCATGTGTATGTACGGCGGCATTGTAACGCGAACCTTCGCTGCCACCCCAAGTTTTGTCCACAAAGAACTTCTTCTTATAATGCTGTAGAATAGAATCATTGGGTTGAGCCAATTCGGCATGAGGCAAGGTGTAAGTAAAGAAACCATAGAAAGGCTGCTTGCCGTCCTGCTTGTCGAGCCAGGCCAAAGCCTCCCGGTGGATGATGTCGGCCGAATACTGGGGACGTTTCTTGTAGTCGTCGCCAAACATCGGATATCGGATGTTTTCCTCCAGCGTGACACGGATGGTGGCCGTATCGCCTTTCGACTTGCTGTATCGGTTCAAGAAGTTGGGATAGTACAGGTGGGCTTGGAATTGGCAGATGAAGCCATAGTATTCGTCGATGCCCCGTTTGTCGGGCGTAGAGCACGAGCCTTCGTAACCGCCCGCCCATTTGCCGAACATACCGGTCGTATAGCCGTTCTTCTTCATTATTTCCGGCAAGATGATGTGTCCGGGCTCATAAGGTTCCTGGCCTACGACGGTATATTCGTCGTTGTCACCATACTTCATCAAGGGTGCGTTTCTCCAATACTCTCTGTTCCCGCGCACATGCCCGTGCCCCGAATGCTGCCCCGTCATCAGTGACGCGCGTGAAGGTGCACTGACCGGACTGCCCGCATAGGCTTGTGTGAAAAGCATGCCTTCGGCGGCCATACGGTCCAAGTTGGGTGTTTGAATATACTTCTGGCCATAGCAGGCCAAATCACCATACCCCATGTCGTCGCATAAGATAAAAATAATGTTGGGCTTATCCGCAACGGGTGCCTTCTTTTGGGCAGTGGCTGGCACAAAAGGAGAGACGCCTGCCAGCAAGGTCGTGGAACACAGAAGGGGGAAAGATAATCTCATAAGCATTAAATGGGTTGCATTCGACAATAACAAATATCGCTACGAAGTTAAGCTATAATTTGCTCACAGCCAAAACTTCGAAAGAAATACCGCTGTTTTGCAACATTCACATTACAGATAATGTTACTGATATATAAAAGAATGGGCGATTAAAGAAAAATTTCTCTAATAGCGATTCTGTTTCAGAAGAAAACATTACTTTTGCACTCGGAAAACAAGGGCTTTGGAACAGGAAGCCGAAAAATGAGGACCTGTCTCCATCCCTCTATAAGGTAAAAAGAATGATAATCAACTAAATACCAATTTTAAAATCTTAAAAAAGAAATGGCAAATTTAGATTTAAGCAAGTATGGTATCGTAGACGTGAAGGAAATCCTTCACAATCCGTCTTACGAAGTATTGTTTGAGGAAGAGACCAAAGCCGGTCTCGAAGGCTACGAAAAAGGTCAGGTAACTGAACTGGGTGCTGTGAACGTGATGACTGGTATCTACACCGGCCGTTCTCCTAAAGATAAATTCTTCGTGTACAACGAAGCCAGCAAGGACACTGTATGGTGGACTTCTGATGAATACAAGAACGACAACAAGCCTTGCTCTGAGGAAGCTTGGGCTGACCTGAAGGCTAAAGCTGTTAAGCAGCTGAGCGGCAAGCGTTTGTTCGTTATGGATACATTCTGCGGTGCCAACCCCGCTACTCGTCTGAAAGTACGTTTCATTATGGAAGTAGCATGGCAGGCACACTTCGTTAAGAATATGTTCATCCGTCCGACAGAAGAAGAATTGGCTAACTACGGTGAACCCGATTTCGTATCGTTCAACGCAGCCAAAGCTAAGGTTGACAACTACAAGGAACTGGGTCTGAACTCTGAAACAGCTACCGTATTCAACCTGAAGACCAACGAGCAGGTTATCCTGAACACTTGGTACGGCGGTGAAATGAAGAAGGGTATCTTCTCTATTATGAACTACCTGAACCCGCTGAAGGGTATCGCTTCGATGCACTGCTCTGCCAACACCAATATGGAAGGTACTGACACGGCTATCTTCTTCGGTCTGTCCGGTACAGGTAAGACTACATTGTCTACCGACCCGAAACGTCTGCTCATCGGTGATGACGAACACGGTTGGGATGACGAAGGCGTATTCAACTACGAAGGTGGTTGCTATGCCAAGGTTATCAACCTGGATAAGGAAAGCGAACCCGATATCTATAACGCCATCAAGCGTGACGCCCTGTTGGAGAACGTTACGGTTGACGCTGCCGGCAAGATTGACTTCGCTGACAAGAGCGTAACGGAGAACACTCGTGTATCTTATCCTATCTACCACATCAACAGCATCGTGAAGCCGGTATCGAAAGGTCCTCACGCTCATCAGGTTATCTTCCTGTCAGCTGATGCCTTCGGTGTATTGCCTCCGGTATCTATCCTCGATGACCAACAAGCTCAATACTACTTCTTGTCTGGTTTCACCGCTAAGTTGGCCGGTACGGAACGTGGTATTACGGAGCCGACTCCGACATTCTCTGCTTGCTTCGGTGCCGCTTTCTTGAGCCTGCACCCGACGAAATATGCAGAAGAGTTGGTTAAGAAGATGAACAAGGTGGGTGCTAAGGCATACTTGGTGAACACCGGTTGGAACGGTACAGGCAAGCGTATCTCTATCCGCGATACGCGCGGCATCATCGACGCTATCCTCGACGGTTCTATCGACAAGGCTCCGACGAAGACTATTCCGTTCTTCAACTTCGTAGTTCCGACTGAATTGCCGGGTGTAGATCCGAAGATCCTCGATCCTCGTGACACTTACGCTGACGCAGCTCAGTGGGATGAGAAAGCTAAAGACTTGGCTGGCCGCTTCATCAAGAACTTCGCTAAGTTCGAAGGCAACGAAGCTGGCAAGGCATTGGTTGCTGCCGGTCCGAAGCTCTAATCATATAAGACTGATTAAGAACATTCCTATAAAAAAAAGAGTTCCGAGAAATCGGGACTCTTTTTTTGCATATACGCCTGACATCG
>CALUIQ010000189.1 GCA_944320735.1 uncultured Bacteroides sp.
TATGCAGGATTTCAGGTACTTTTCAGACCGCATCATCATAATATCTTCGCCCCGTATGCCGTGGTGTTCCTGCAACATGGCTTCCAAAGCGCACAAGACAGGACGCACCACCTCACGGAACAATTCGTCTTTGTTCGTGAAGTAGTTGTAGATGTTTCCGACACCAACTCCAGCCAATTCCGCCACTTCACGCATGGAAGTCTTGGAATAGCCTTTCCGCTCGAATTGTTGTCTGGCAACCGTCAATATGCGACCCCGTATGTCCTCTTTCAGCACTTGCATTTACAATGATTTTACTTTTGCAAAAGTATAGGGCTTGAAATTGTTTGGCAATACCTATTTTTAGGGATTTTGCAATACTCGGATTCTTGTTTGGGGCTTCTCTGTCGTGATAGGCCGTCACAGTTTCACATATTTTATATAAGTACAGACGTAAAAAACCGGATTTTGTCATATTGATATTGCAAAATTGTGTACTTTTGCATCGTGACTAACATTTGTTGCCGACATTTAATGCTACAATTTATATATTATGCAAAGACTTATTAATGAAATCGTAGAACGTGCGAAGGCCGACCGCCAGCGCATCGTGCTTCCCGAAGGTACTGAAGAACGTACCTTGAAAGCTGCCAATCAGATTTTGACAGACGGAGTTGCTGACCTGATTATTTTGGGTAATCCCGATGAAATTAACGCTTGTGCCAAGGAATGGGGCTTGGGCAACATTTCGAAAGCCACTATTATCAATCCGGAAGACAGCCCGAAGAAAGAGGAGTATGCCCAACTGTTGTGCGAACTGCGCAAGAAGAAAGGCATGACGATAGAAGAGGCTCGTAAACTGGTGCTCGACCCGCTTTACTATGGCTGCTTGATGATTAAGAATGGTGACGCTGATGGTCAGTTGGCCGGCGCGCGCAATACGACGGGGAATGTGCTTCGTCCTGCCCTGCAAATCATCAAGACCGCTCCGGGCATTACGTGCGTATCTGGTGCCATGTTGCTGTTGACTCATGCTCCTGAATATGGAAAGAACGGTGTTTTGGTGATGGGTGACGTGGCTGTTACGCCGGTGCCCGATGCCAGCCAGTTGGCTCAGATTGCCATTTGTACAGCCCGCACGGCTCGTGCCGTAGCAGGTCTTGACCCGAAAGTGGCTATGTTGAGTTTCTCTACGAAAGGCTCGGCTAAGCACGAAGTGGTAGACAAGGTGGTTGAGGCTTTGAAAATAGCCAAGGAAATGGCTCCAGACATTGCCATCGACGGTGAGTTGCAGGCCGATGCGGCTTTGGTGCCCGAAGTTGGCGCAAGCAAGGCTCCGGGTTCGGCGATTGCCGGTCATGCCAATGTGTTGGTAGTCCCCAGCCTTGAAGTGGGCAACATCTCTTATAAATTGGTACAACGTTTGGGCCATGCCGATGCCGTAGGTCCTATCCTGCAAGGTATTGCGCGTCCGGTGAACGACTTGTCCCGCGGTTGCTCCATCGAAGATGTATATCGCATGATTGCCATCACTGCCAACCAGGCCATCGCAGCCAAGGCGGCTAAGTAATAACCTTAAATAAATGTACAGATTATGAAGATATTAGTACTGAACTGTGGTAGCTCTTCCATCAAGTACAAATTGTTCGACATGGACCATAAAGCCGTTATCGCACAAGGCGGCATTGAGAAAATCGGCTTGCCCGGTTCGTTCTTGAAACTGACTTTGCCCAACGGCGAGAAGAAAATTCTGGAGAAAGACATTCCCGAACATACCGTAGGCGTGGAGTTTATCCTGCACACCTTGGTTTCTCCGGAGTATGGAGCCATCAAGTCGATGGACGAGATTGGTGCCGTAGGCCATCGCATGGTGCATGGCGGAGAGAAATTCAGCGAATCCGTTCGTCTGACTCCTGAAGTTATTGAAGCTTTCACCGCTTGCAATGACTTGGCACCGTTGCACAATCCGGCCAATCTGAAGGGTGTACATGCCATTGAAGCCATTCTGCCCAATGTTCCTCAGATCGGTGTGTTCGATACGGCTTTCCACCAAACGATGCCTGACTATGCTTATATGTATGCCATCCCGTACGAACTTTACGAGAAATACGGGGTACGTCGTTATGGTTTCCATGGGACTTCTCACCGCTATGTTTCGAAGCGTGTGTGCGAGTTCTTGGGCATTAAGCCCGAAGGCACGAAGATTATCACCTGCCACATAGGTAACGGTGGTTCCATCTCGGCCATAAAGGACGGCAAGTGTGTGGATACCAGCATGGGTCTGACTCCGTTGGAAGGCTTGATGATGGGTACGCGCAGTGGTGACATCGATGCCGGTGCCGTAACGTTCCTGATGGAAAAAGAGGGCTTGGACGCAGCCGGCGTTTCCAATCTGCTGAACAAGAAGAGCGGCGTGATGGGTATATTCGGTAAGTCCAGTGACATGCGCGACTTGGAGAATGCCGTTAAAGAAGGTGACAAGCGTGCAGAGCTGGCCGAGAATATGTACTTCTATCGTATCAAGAAGTACATCGGCGCTTATGCGGCTGCTTTGGGCGGCGTAGATGTCATCGTGTTTACGGGCGGTGTAGGCGAAAACCAAGCCAGTGCCCGTTGGGCGGCTTGTTCCAACCTGGAGTTTATGGGCATCAAGTTGGATGCAGGGAAGAACGAGGTACGTGGTGAGGAAGCCGTTATTTCGGCGGATGATTCGAAAGTGAAAGTCGTAGTGATTCCTACGGACGAGGAACTGATGATTGCTTCCGACACCATGGCTATCTTGAATAAGTAATTCATCTTAAGAATCGGTATAGGAGTTCCGTAACAGGCGTTGCTTGTTGCGGAACTTCTTTTTTTAACAGGTTCGTAACTTGGTGGAAGCGTAGATTTGTCTATCTTTGTTCACTAAAAGTATTATATGTGTTCATTTTTCAGCCGCAGATGACGCAGATAACGCGGATTTTTAAAGGGGCTTCGCCCAAATTCTTGTTATGGGCAGAAAAAATATGAAATCTGCGTTATCTGCGTCATCCGCGGTTGAAAAATCAGACAATACACAGCCTGATAAATGATTATTTAATTTATAAAGATATAATTTATGAGACGTTTTACTTATTTGTTGGTATTTGTTTTGCTTGCGGGCGTATGTTATGCCCAAAAAGCTAAATATGTGTTTTTCTTTATCGGTGACGGTATGGGCGTGAACCAGGTGAACGGTACCGAAATGTATCTGGCGGACAAGGAAGAAGGCCGGATTGGTACACGCCAGTTGCTGTTCGGCTCTTTTCCCGTGGCGGGCATTGCCACTACATTCTCTGCCAGCAACTCTATTACCGATTCCTCGGCGGGAGGTACGGCGTTGGCAACAGGCACAAAGACCTACAACGGCGCTATCGGGGTGGATGTGGACAAGCAGGCGTTGTGGAGCGTGGCTTACCGTGCGCAGGCAAGTGGCAAGAAAGTAGGCATCGCCACCAGTGTCAGTGTAGACCATGCCACGCCGGCAGCTTTCTATGCCCATCAGGAAAACCGTAACTACTATTACGAGATAGCTTGCGAGTTGCCTCAGAGTGGCTTCGACTTTTTTGCGGGTGCCGGTTTCTTGAAGCCTACTACTACGTCCGACAAACAAAAAGCCACGTCGGTATATGAAGTGATAGAGGAAGGCGGTTATGCCATTGCGCGGGGCTTGGACGAATACGAAGAGAAAGCCGAAGATGCCGATAAAATGGTGCTGATTCAGGAAGAAGGCAAAGCTTCCGACTGCCTTCCGTATGCGCTCGACCGCAAAGAGGACGACCTGACGTTGAAGCAGATAACCGAGAGTGCCATCGACTTCTTGATGAAGGATAACAAGAAAGGCTTTTTCCTTATGGTGGAGGGTGGCAAGATAGACTGGGCTTGCCATAACAACGACCCTGCCACGGCTTTTGCCGAGACGGTTGATATGGATCAGGCCATCAGTGTGGCATACGAGTTTTATAAGAAACATCCCAAAGAGACGCTGATAGTCGTCTCTGCTGACCATGAAACAGGCGGTTTAGGCTTAGGTACAGGAACTTATACCTTGAATCTGAGGGTTTTGTCTCATCAACAGCAATCTTTGGACGCATTGTCTCGTTTGATAACTGACTTGCGCCGTCAGGACACTTCTTGGGAACAAGTGAAGGCTTTGCTTGCCGAGCGTATGGGATTTTGGGATGAACTTTCTTTGACTTGGGAGCAGGAGAAGGCTTTGCGTGACGCTTACGAGACTTCTTTTGTGAAACATAAAGTCGAGTTTAAGGAAACGCTTTATTCCAAGACGGAGCCTTTGGCGGTGGTGGCCAATGAGGTGATGTGTGAGATAGCCCATCTGGGTTGGACCAGTGGCAGCCATACGGCGGAATACGTGCCGGTGTATGCCGTAGGTGCCGGTTCGGAATTGTTCATGGGCAAGATGGACAATACGGATATTCCCAAGCGGATAGCAAAAGCGGGAGGATATAAATAAAATAGGGTAGACCGGGAATTGGGGTGCAGTCCTTTTGTTCCCAATCCTTCTATAGAGGGGACTGTGGTACTTCTATAAAAGTACTGCAGTCCCTTTTGTTGAAATACTGCAGTACTTTCTATAGAAGTACTGGAATGTTTTTCCCTAAAAAAACATTCAAAGCTATTGTAACTTCTGAATTTTGATTATATTTGAGCCTTGAATAATGTTGAATCTAATATCTTAAAATTGTATGAAGAAGTTGCTATGGTTGGTGGCGTCCTTTTGTATGATGGTCCCAACGGTAAATGCGCAAGATTTTCGGCTGCAACCTACTCCGCAGGAGTATGTATTTCAAAATGATTCAGTATCGGTGCCTACGGTTTATCAGTTGCAGGCCGGGGCTTCCGTGGAGGGACAGCCGTCTTTGTCCGTACTGAGCGAATTGTTGGCGGATGAGGCGGATGAGGCCTCTTTCCAGGTTTATGTAGGTACGAAAAATGATAAGTCAGTCAGAAAATACCGAAAACGGATTCCTGAAAAAGCGGATGGATATTTTCTGAAAATATCGAAAGACGGTATTGTCATAGCGGGTGCCGATAGGAGAGGTGTCTATTATGGCGTGCAGACGCTTGCCCAGCTCCTCACGCTGAACAAGCTCCCGATGGTAGAAATCGTGGACTATCCAGACGTTCCTTTCCGGGGAGTGGTAGAGGGATTTTATGGCACTCCTTGGAGCCATGAAGCCCGTATGGATCAGTTGGACTTTTATGGGAAGAACAAAATGAATGTGTATATATATGGTCCTAAGGACGATCCTTACCACCGTACTCCCCATTGGCGTAAGCCTTATCCAGCAGAAGAAGGAGAACGGATTAAGCAATTGGTTGACAGGGCAAAACAGAATGAAGTCATATTCTATTGGGCTATTCATCCGGGTGGCGACATTCATTGGAATGAAGAAGACCGCGACAATTTGATGCGGAAATTTGAAAGCATGTATCAATTGGGCGTGCGTGGCTTTGCCGTATTCTTTGACGATATTTCCGGAGAAGGTGCTCAGCCTGAGAAACAGGTGGAACTGCTGAACTATATAGATGAAAATTTCGTGCAGGCAAAACCAGATGTAGCACCGCTGATTATGTGCCCGACCGTTTATTGTGGCGCTTGGGGACAAGGTAGCAATTATCTTCCTACGTTGGGCAAAGGATTGAACGAAGATATTCGGGTAATGTGGACAGGCGATAAAGTGTGCACCAATATTACCCAGTCGACTTTGGAATTCGTCAATCCGAAACTGAAACGTAAGGCCTTCATTTGGTGGAACTATCCCGTATCCGATTATGTGACCGACCATTTGCTGTTAGGCCCTGTTTACGGCAATGACCCGAATATTGCAGATAAAGTTTCAGCGTTTGTTTCCAATCCGATGGAACATGCGGAGGCTTCCAAAATAGCTCTTTATGGAGTGGCTGATTATACGTGGAATATGGCTGATTATGACAGTCAGGCTTCTTGGAAGTATGCGCTTCGCCAGCTGATGCCGCTTCATGCGGATTATTTGGAGACCTTTGCCGTTCACAATTCCGATCAAGGCCCTTCCGGATTGGAATTCCGCCGGGAAGAATCTGTTGCTCTTCAACCGATACTTACCAAACTCTTGGAAAGCTATCGTGAGTTGAAAAAGGACAGTGATGCTTATTGGGAAGTAGCCAAGGAATGTCGCCGGATTGTCGCTTCCGCCAATGTGCTGCTGGCCTCCGAAAAGGAGAATCCGGCTTTGTATAAGGAGATAAAGCCTTGGTTGCTCCAGTTCAAGTTAGTGGGCGAATATGGAGGGGAAGTGCTCAATATGATGGGCTCTGAACGAATGGAAAAGCTTTTTATGCGTAGTCATGAACAAGCGCGGGCCTTGCAGGTCTTGATGCGTGAAGTGAATGATACGTATAATAGAAAGGC
>CALUIQ010000190.1 GCA_944320735.1 uncultured Bacteroides sp.
TATCTACGCTGAATATCAATTGTTTAAATTCATATTGAGAAAGTGTTGATGTAGTCTTAAAACCTAATATGTAGAATTTTTGAGTAATAAGATTGTAATATGTATGCTTGAAAATCCTTATATTTGCATAACGAAAATTAACGCGGGAGGATGTGCGAATGTCCATTCCGCCAATACTAACTTTAAAATTTTATATCATGAGAAAAAGAATTCATTCATGGAAGTGGATGCAGCTGTGCCTTTGTTGCTGCATGCTTCTTTCTTCTTTTCTCTGCCACAAGGCTATCGTCCAAGAACAATCCGTCAGAGGAAAAGTGATTGCCACAACCAATGGCGAACCGCTGATTGATATGTCTCTATAAATGCTAAAGTTCCTTTTTACATATGTAATCTCCTCTTGGGTAATGTGAATCTATATAATTCCTAAAACAGACCAATAAATTAATAGGGAATATCGTAGTTCTAAATGTAAGGGAACTTAAGCAGATTATTCTTTTGTAGGCTTGCAAATAACTGCATATCAATTAGTTACACTTTTGATACAATATCTAAAACTAATGATACGATTTTTTATATATATACTATTTTTTTATTTACTTTCGTGTGTATTAACAAAATGTCAAACTTTAAAATGTAATAATTATGGTGCAGAAAGAATTTGGTATAACTTAAAATCTTACTATTTGCAGGCATAATAGCCGAATGAATGTATAATGATTATTTAATCAAGGATTTTATTAAAGAATATGCTGGGAAAATGTAAAATAAGAATAGCAAGAATGTCCTGCTTGTTCCTGTTGATGGCGTTTTTCGTTCTCAATTTGCAGGCGCAGGGAGTTGTAGTGAAAGGAGTCGTAATCGATTCTAACGGAGAAAGTGTGATTGGAGCCTCTATCGTGTTAAAAGGGAATAATGCGGTAGGAACAGTCTCTGATATTGACGGTAATTTTACCTTGACCGTTCCCAAGGAGAATTCAGTTTTAGTAGTATCTTTCATCGGTATGAAGTCGGAAGAAATCAAAGCCGATGGCAAAAAGATTATTCGTGTTGTATTGGAAGATGATTTTCAGCAGTTGGAAGAGGTGATTGTCGTAGGTTACGGACAGCAGAAAAAAGCAAGTGTAGTAGGTGCCATTACGCAAACCACTGGCAAGGTATTGGAGCGCGCAGCAGGTATTACGGATATCGGTAGCGCTTTGACCGGTAATTTGCCAGGCGTCATTACTTCGCAAGATACCGGTATGCCAGGCGAAGAAGAACCGCAGATTGTCATTCGTAGTTCCAGTACGTGGAACAATAGTGACCCGTTAGTATTAGTAGATGGTGTAGAGCGCCCTATGAGCAGCGTGGATATGTCTTCCGTGGAAACTTTGTCTGTATTGAAAGACGCTTCTGCCACCGCTGTCTATGGTGTAAAAGGTGCTAATGGTGTTATTTTGATCACAACCAAACGCGGTACGGAAGGTAAGGCTAAAATAAATGTATCGGCCAATGCGGTATTGAAAACCCCTTCGCGCATACCGGAAAAAATGGATTCGTATGATGCCTATATGGCCCGAAACATGATCATTGAACATGAGCTGAACATTAATCCGGATTCATGGAATGATATTCGTTCGCAATCATTCATCAACAATTTTCGCAACCAGACAACGGTAGAGCAACGGGAACGCTATCCAAATGTGGATTGGAAAAAGGCCTTGTTCAAGGATTTCGCCATGTCTTATAACGCCAACATTAACGTTAGTGGCGGTACTAAGTTTGTCAAATACTTCGCTTCACTGGATTATGTACATGAAGGAGATTTGTTCCGTGAATTTGAGACTGGTCGAGGCTATGACAATGGATTTGGTTACGACCGTATCAATATGCGTAGCAATTTAGACTTCAACATTACTAAGACGACTCTGTTCAAAGTAAGTCTTTCTGGTTCCAGTGGCCAAAATGAACGTCCGTTTTATTATAGCAGCGCAACCAGTGGAACGGTCACCAAACGTGCAGGAGCATGGGCAGGTGTATACCGTACTCCGCCCGACATATTCCTTCCCCGTTATAGTGACGGTTCATTGGGTTTCTATCCTTCTGATATCAATATGTACAATTCAGTCGATTTGATAGCGACAGGAGGAGCTGCCCAACATACCACGACCCGTATCACAACTGACTTCGTGTTGGAGCAGAAATTGGACTTTATCACCAAGGGACTGAGTTTCAGGGGAATGATTGCATGGGACAATACATTTGTGGAGAACGACCGTGGAATTGAGGAACCTCAGTCCAACAACGGGCCGAACCAACGTCGTAAATATATTGATCCAGAGACGGGTGTTGTTACCTATCAATTTCCTTTTGATAACAATAACCGCTTTGACATGTATCCTATTTGGGACTGGGAAATTCAGGGCGGAAGTGTGGCTAACGGTTCTACCCGTCGCGACTTGAATTATCAGTTGCAACTGAATTGGGCGCGTACCTTTGGCAAACACAACGCTACGGCTATGGGACTTTTTAGTCGTCAAGAAAGGGCTACAGGCAGTGAGATTCCACACTATCGTGAAGATTGGGCATTCCGTGTCACTTACGATTGGGCCAGTCGTTACTTTATTGAGTATAATGGAGCATACAATGGATCTGAAAAGTTTAGTTCAGACAACCGTTTTGCGTTTTTCAATTCGGGTGCAATCGGTTGGATGATAAGCGAGGAACCTTTTATGAAATTCTTGCGCGAGAAAAAAATCTTGGATATGATGAAAATCAGGGCTTCCTATGGTGAAATTGGTGATGACAATGTAAATGGTCGTTGGCTTTTTCAAGATCAATGGGCTTATAAATCCAGTTGGCAGACTTATATGGATTCTTCACGAAAAGGAGGTAAGAGTCCTTATAGTTGGTATCGGGAATCTGTCGTAGGAAATGAAGATGTGCATTGGGAAAAGGTGAAAAAAATTAATATTGGTATAGATTATTCATTGTTCGATGGTTTGTTTGCCGGTTCGGTGGAAATCTTCCGTGACAAGCGTACAGATATTCTTATCAATGGTTCAGACCGTTCCGTTCCCTCTTATTATGGACAAGATCCGGCTACAGTGAATAAAGGTAAAGTAAATACGCATGGTTATGAATTGGAATTGCGTTTCAACAAGAAGTTAGAAAACGGCATGCGTTTTTGGGCAAATATGAGTATGACGCATGCGGTGAATAAGGTGATAGTGAAGGATGACATGCCTCTGCTGCCAAGTTATCGCAAAGCGGCGGGATATCCTATGGGACAAGGACGTTACTACTTGGACAGGGGTTTTATTAATTCTTACGATGAATTATATGGTAGTCCTAAGCATGAATCAAATAATGATAGTCGCATTCCCGGTGATTACTACATTGTAGACTTTGATGGTAACGGTGTGATTAATCAAGAAGACCAGGTCCCGTACGGTTACTCCGGTACGCCCCAGAATACGTATAATGCAACAATTGGATTTGAATGGAAAGGTTTCAGTTGTTTCGCTCAGTTTTATGGAGTGAACAATGTAAACCGTGCGGTTCAGTTGGATTGTTTTGCCAATCATTATAACGTAGTGTTCGATACCGGAACTTGGTGGGCTGAAGCAGGTGATGCTGCGGATTTTGTGACTCCACGCTGGCTTAGCACTCCGGTAGCTGCTTATAATGCAACACAGTATTTGTACGACGCATCGTTTGTCCGCTTGAAGAATGTGGAAGTGTCTTATACATTCAAGAATGCTTGGACACGAATGTTGGGTATTTCTAATTTGAGGCTTTATGTAAGCGGGAACAATTTGTGGATGTGGTCGCGTATGCCAGACGACCGTGAAGGTAATTTTACGGGAACGAGTGCCAACTATGGTGCCTATCCGATTATGAGGCGTATCAATTTGGGTGTAAAATTCTCATTATAATAAAAGATTACGACTATGAAGATCAAAAAAATATTGTTTTATTCCTTGTGTAGCCTACCGTTGGCCTGTCTGTCGCTTTCTTTAAGCGGTTGTACAGACTATTTGGACAGGGATGTGGAATCTGTGGTGTCCAGCGATGAGGCATTCAAGAACTTCTTCAACTTTCAAGGATATATAGAAGAAATATACAACGCCATTCCTGACAAGCAGAAGTCAAATTCGGGAACGAGCGATTATAATTTTGGAGATGATGAAATCCAAAATGTAAGTTATGGAGACAGTAAGATAACCAACCAATTCGATTTGGGCAATTTCAGATACTGGTTAGGTAACAGTCGTTCATGGCTATATAACTCAAGTGCGGATCCCACTGTACTTAACAGTCATAAATCGCGTTCGCAAGCCTTATGGCAGAATGCGTGGTATTGTATCCGCAAAGTCAATATCGGCTTGGAGAATTTGGACAAGTTGATAGACGCCACCCAAGAGGAACGTGACTTGATAGAAGGACAACTTTATTTTTTCCGTGCTTGGTGGCACGAAGAGATGATGCAATGGGTAGGCGGCCTACCATACGTTGATCGCTCTTTTTCGGCCTCTGAGGAGCTAAAGTTGCCTCGACTTTCCTATCAAGAGTGTGCTGACCGCTGCGCAGCAGATTTCCGCAAGGCGGCCGATTTGCTCCCTATTAACTGGGATGACACAGAGGCTGGCAAAACTACGATAGGTAAAAATGACATCCGTATTAACAAAATTATGGCATTGGGTTACCTTGGGAAGGTATATCTTTGGGCAGCCAGCCCATTAATGGTGAACGGACCTCAATTGGGCGGTACAAAGACTTATGATTATGACAAAGAATATGCCAGTAAGGCTGCTGAGGCTTTTGGCGAATTGCTTTCACTCGTAGAGGATGGTAGGACTCAATACGCTTTGGCTGAGTTTAAATATGATGATATTTACAATCATACAAAAAGCAAATCTGCAGCAAACTGTTATACCGATATCTTCTATACACTTAATCAAGGTTGGAAGTGGCCTGGAACTACAGAAGCTATTTTTAGAGGTACAGAAACCGGATCAAACACCAGCCTGTGGAATTTTGTCACTCAATATGGCCCTAAGATGAATGGGTTGGGTGTTAGAGGGAATAACATAAAAATGGCGACCGCCAATTATGTGAACTTTTATGGTATGGCCAATGGCTTGCCTTTGGATGATCCTAATTCAACTTTTGACAAGGAATATCCTTTCAAAGGTCGTGATCCTCGTTTTTATCATGACTTTATGTTTGATGGATTCCGTTATCTGAATAAAGTATTGACCGAAGGCGATGCGGATTATGACTTGAGATATTGCTCTCTTTATACTGGAGGTATTATGAGGGATGTGATAGATGGAAGCCGAACGGGCTATTTTATTCATAAACTGGTGCCGCATACAGCTAATAAACACGACCTCGCTTATACGGATGCGCAGGCATTCCAAAGTTACGTACCTTATATGCGTTTAGCGGATATCTATTTGATGTATGCTGAAGCCGGTGCTGCTATCAGCGGCGCTTCTTACAAATCTTCTAACTTTGACAAGACTGCAGAAGATGCCATCAATGTGATACGTGACCGTTGTGGAGCCGGACATGTCGGAGCGGCTTATGTCAATGATCCCCATAAGTTTATGGATGAGGTACGTCGTGAGCGTGCCGTGGAATTAGCTTTTGAGGGCTTTCGTTTCAATGACCTACAACGCTGGTTACTTTTGACGGAATACCCTTACAATACCAAAACCTCTCAGGAATTTGACCGTATGGAAGATGACGAGTTCTTTGAAACAAACGACCCTCGTAATGCACGAGTGGCTAATTGGCGGGAAGAAACCATCTTGACGCGCATTTACGGTACCAAGCATTATTGGCTTCCGTTGCCCGACAAAGATGTGTATCTTTATCCTGAGTTTGCACAAAATCCGGGTTGGTAATTGAAGAATTAATCTCTAAAACAATAAAAAATGAAACTTACATATAAAAAGCTCTTTTTGTTCGCTTGGCTTTTAGGGGCAGCCTGGACTTTCGCTGACGCACAAAATGTGGAAGAATCTATGTCCGACTCCTTGTCTGACTATAGCGAGCCGATACAAGTCGCTTATCGAAAAGTGGCTTCCAGAGATTTATTGGGTGGCGTATCATCGGTGAATACGGCGGATTTAATGAAAAAGAACTATCATACCGGTACATTGGACAATATGCAGGCTTTTGTGGGCGGCTGGAATGGTAGTCTTCTTTGGGGATTAGATGAATATTTGGCTATAATTGATGGCACTCCGCGTGAATTCGATACGGTCAAACCAGACGAGATTGAAAGCATCACTTTTCTGAAAGGTGCGCAAGCCGTTGTGCTGTACGGAAGTCGTGCGGCTAAGGGTGCTATTTTGGTTACGACCAAGCGCGGTAAAGTTTCTCCGTTGACCTTAGACGTTAGGGCAAATACGGGATGGCATGTTGCGAAAGCTTATCCGGAGTATTTAGGTTCAGCCGAATATATGACCTTTTATAATGAAGCACTTGCCAATGACGGATTGCAGCCCAAGTATACCGCGGACGAAATCTATTATTCAAGTACAGGAAGGAATCCCTATCGTTATCCCAACGTGGATTTTTATTCCTCCGACTACATTAAGAAAGCGTATAATCGTTCGGATGTTACTGCGGAACTTACTGCCGGAAGTGAGCGGGCGCGTTTCTATGCCAATATTAGTTATTACAATGTGGGTAGCCAAATGGATTTTGGCCAAGGGAAATACAACCGTACTGACCGTTTCAGCGTACGTGGTAATGTAGATGTAGACATTAGCGATGCGGTGTCGGCATACGTGAATTCCAATGTGTCTTTCTATAATTCCAAAGGAACTGTGGGAGGCAGTTATTGGAGTTTAGCCTCAACGTTCCGTCCCAACCGAATAGCACCGTTGATTCCGCTTAGTATGATTGATCCTAATGCTACGGCTGTGTGGGAACTCTTGAAGACATCCAGCAATATTATTGATGGAAAATATTTCTTGGCCGGTACCCAGACGGACCTTACGAATGTGTTCGCTGATTATTATGCGGCTGGTAAAAGTTCTACGACAAGACGTAATTTGCAGTTTGACGCAGGTGTAAATATTGACTTGGGCAAGGTTGCCAAAGGGCTTTCTTTTCATGCGCAATTCTCAATGGATTATGCTACTTCTTATAATACAAGGTATGATAACGAGTATGCTACTTTTATTCCCGTATGGGCTAACTTTAACGGGCAGGACATCATTGTCGACATGACAAAAAGCGATACGAACGATGAGAAAACCGGTACGCAAAGCATCAGTAATAGTGTCTCAGACCGTACTGTAGCTATGAATGCTCATTTGGACTATAACCGCCTATTTGGTACTGCCCACCAATTGGATGCTATGTTTTTGGTTAGCGGCTATCAGCAAACGTTTTCCGGAGAGTATCACCGCACTTGTAACGCAAATCTTGGCTTGTTGGCATCTTATAATTATAAACATAAATATTATGCTGAATTCAGCGGATCCGTCATTCACTCAGCTCGATTGGCTGAGGGGCATCGGAATGCTTTCTCACCTTCATTCACTTTAGGTTGGAATTTAGCTGAAGAAGATTTCTTGAAGAACTCAGTTCTTGATGAGCTGATGATTAGTGCCAGCGGCAGTATTCTGCATACGGACTTAGGTCTGGATTACTATATGTATAAAGGTGGTTATACTATGGATGGTTCTGGATGGGGTTGGTATGACGGTGGCGGTTTGAATACCAGTAGCAGCGAACGTGGTTCTAATGAAGATCTTACGTTCTTGAAACGCAAAGAAATTTCAGCCAATATCCGAGCGTCTTTGTGGAAAAGGACCCTTACGGCAGATGTATCATTCTTTGTAAATTCGATGGAAGGGGATGTTATTACGGCTGAAAATCTGTTCCCGAGTTATTTTAACTATTCTGATACGCAGACATTATTGCCATACATCAACTACAATAACGACCGTCGGATGGGATTTGACTTTTCGTTGAATTTCAAAAAACGTTTTGGTGAAGTGGATTTCTCAGCGGGAGTTAACGGTACTTACTATAAGACCAAAGCAACTCAGCGTGATGATAGTAATTATGAATTTGCTTATCAATACCGCGAGGGGAAGGCTATCAATCCGATTTGGGGATATGAGTGTCTTGGCTTTTTCCAAAGTGATGAGGAAGTAGCCAACTCTCCATCACAAACAGCACTTGGTGGAGGTGTGCCCAAACCTGGTGATTTGAAATATAAAGACCAGAACGGGGACAATATTATTGATACTAAAGACCGGGTAACTTTGGGGGACTTCAGTACACCTTTTGCTATGGGTATCAATCTGACGGCAAAATATAAGAACTTTACGTTGTTTGTTCTTGGTACGGCAAGCTTAGGTGGAGAGAGTCTCAAAAACAGTGATTATTATTGGATTTCTGGAGAAGAGAAATACTCGAAAGTTGTTCGTGGGCGTTGGACGCCGGAGACGGCTGAAACGGCAACCTATCCTCGTCTGACAACGGGTAACGGCAATAATAATTTCACCAATTCAGACTTTTGGATGTATAAGTCTAACCGTTTTGATTTGGCTAAGATACAACTCACGTATGACTTCCCGACTAAAATGTTGCGTGGAAAATTGGTGCGCGCCCTTTCCATATATGCAAGTGGGGCTAACTTGCTGACCATATCTAAAGAACGCGAGCATTTGGAAACAAATATAGGGTCTGCACCTCAAACTCGTTTTTACAATTTTGGCGTAAAAGTTTCTTTCTAACCGTTTAAATGAAGTTATATGGATATGAAAAAGTTTCTTATAAAATTTTTGCTCTGTATGCCATTGCTCACCGCCTGTGAGGACATGTTTGAGCCAGAGATAGAAAATATTTACGATGAAGATCTGATGCATACGCAGCCTTCGTTTGCCCAAAGTATTTTAGGACAGGCTTATGCGTTGTTGCCTTATACTACCGCTCCGCAAAGTGACTTGGCTACAGACGATGCTGTATCCAACGATATTGATAATAGTTATTTGAAGATGGCAACAGGAAGTTGGGCATCCAACAACGATCCATTATCCAGATGGAAAAAACATTTCTATGCCATTCAGAATATAAACTTGGTGTTGGAACATTGTGACCGGGTAACCTGGGCGGAAGATGAATCGGCTAATACGATGTTTAACATGCATTACAAAGGGGAATGTTACGCTATGCGTGCTTTGCACACTTTCTTTCTACTTCAGACTCATGCAGGACGAACCAATGACGGGCAATTAATGGGAGTTCCTCTGCATTTAGAGTCGGAAAATGCAAGCTCAGACTTCAACCGACCTCGTGATACCTACCAGAAATGTGTAGAACAGATTCTTTCAGACATAGATATGGCTATGGAATTGCTTCCTTTAGATTTTGGAGATGCGACATCAATGAGCGAAGTCCCTGCTAAATACGTACAGGTTGGGGCTACTGTGGAGGCTTATAACCGTGCTTTTGGGCAACATATGAAAGGAAGAATCAGTGGACGTATTATTGAAGCTATTCGGGCACAACTGATGTTGCTTTCTGCCAGTCCGGCTTTCAGTGACGGCTCTGGCGTTACATGGGAAGATGCAGCGGACAATGCGGCTATTGTGTTGGATCGTATCGGGGGTATTGCCGGGATGGATCCCACGGGTGGTACTTGGTATGCAAATGTGGATGACATCTCCAATCTTTCGGCTGGTGAGAATCCTGCGGAGATATTATGGCGCAGCAGGCTGAGTAATAACAATACGCGCGAATCGGATAATTATCCGCCTTCCATTTATGGTAAAGGACGTGTGAACCCGACTCAGAACCTGGTGGATGCATTCCCTATGGCGAATGGTTATCCTATCACAAGTCCGCAAAGTTCTTTTGATCCGAATCAGCCTTATGAGAATCGTGATCCCAGGCTCAAGGCTTATATTCTTGTCAATGGGGAGACTCAAGGTCATAATGACGCAGTGATTATTACAGGAACGTATGGGACGAATTTAGACAGGTTGAATGGTGAAAACGGACAATCAACACGCACTGGTTATTACCTGCGTAAGCAGTTGCGTTCAGATATTAATCTTACTCCTAATTCAACTAGTACTGAACAACATTATACGGCCTATATCCGTTATACGGAAATATTCTTGGCTTATGCCGAAGCTGCCAATGAGGCATGGGGACCTACAGGGAAAGGCACGCACAGCTATTCTGCATACGATGTGATAAAAGCCATCCGCACTCGTGCCGGTGTTGGTACATATAACGGTGACCCTTATTTGGAGAGTATGGCGGGAAGCAAGGAGCAGATGCGTGAGTTGATCCGTAACGAACGGCGTTTGGAACTTTGTTTTGAAAACTTCCGTTTTTGGGATTTGCGTCGATGGAAAGTAGACCTTGATAAATTGAACGAAACAGCCAAAGGTATGGAGATAAGACAGGTCGCGGAAGATGGTTCTCTACTTTATCTGCCACTTGATGTAGAGGTCCGCAACTATAAAGATTATATGTATTATGGTCCCATACCTTATAGTGAGACACAGAAATATAGTAATTTGCAACAGAACGCAGGTTGGTAATTTTGATTTTGATGTTTTATATAATAAATGAATGATATGAAAACACTATCCAAGTTATTATCAATATTAGTTATGGGAGGATTAGTGACAACCATTACCTCTTGTAAGAATGGAGATCTTTCTTTCCCTGATTATGAAGGTGGCGTAACGGTTTATTTCCCGTATCAATATCCGGTACGTACTATTATGCTGGGGGAAGAGGAATCTGACACATCCCTTGACAAACAACATAAGTGTAAAATTATGGCTACGATGAGTGGGGCATACAACGGGCGTGACATCACTTTGGAGATAGCTGTAGACAATACGTTGTGCGATCATCTTTATTTTGAGGACGGAAGTCGTGTACTTCCTATGCCGGATGATTATTACGACTTGCTCGGTAATACCATCTCATTTAACGGTGGTTTTCAGGGAGGAGTAGAAGTACAGCTCACTGATAAATTCTTTGCCGATGAGGCTTCGCTGAAAAATACGTATGTAATACCCGTTGTCATAAAGAAACAAACTGGTGCAGACCAAATTCTTACCGGCAAACCGATTATAGAAGGTGATACGCCCCAGCGGCCTAATTCCGCATATTGGGATATACAACCTATGGATTATGTACTCTATTGTGTAAAGTACATCAATCCTTATCATGGTTACTTTTTGCGAAGAGGCATAGATGTCATTACGGAAAATGGCCAGACAACTACGGAAGTACGTCATGCTGAATCTGTGGAAAAAGATGAAATCTGCTCTACGACTACCAAGACGTTGAATTCCGTTATCTTCCCGATAAACTTCAAGCATGTGGATTCGGCAGGTACGCAAACCAATTTATCATGCGATTTATTATTGACATTCAATGACAAGGATGAATGTGTCATCACTTCGAATACGGAAGGAGTAACAGCAACAGGGACGGGTAAGTATCTGAAAAAATCAGAAAAGAAAGCCTGGGGAAATAAAGATAGAGATGGACTTTACTTGGATTATCAAGTGGATTTCGGTGTGAAGCAAGTTCAGACCAAAGATACATTGGTATGGCATAGGAATGGTGTCGTTCCAGAAGAGTTTAGTCCTCAATACATAGAATAATCAAATTATAGAGAAATGAAGAACTGTCATATTATTTCGGTTATGTTTTCTGTGCTTGCGCTTTTCTGTGCCTGCGCAGAAAATAATTTGGTAGATTTCAAGGCGGAAAAACCTGAGGATATTGCGAAATACGAATATCTGAATGAATATTCTACCTTGAGAACTTATATAGAGAATAGCACGAATCCTACATTTAAGGTTGGCGCAGCTGTTAATGGGGAAGATTATACTGGTGGAGGCATCATTTACAGTTTGGTTAGCTCCAATTTTAATGAGATTACGTTTAAAGATGCTATGAGCCATTCGGCTTGTGTGCAAAGCAGTGGCGAGATGGATTTTCAAACTGTAAAACAGCTGCTGGAATCCGCCCAAAGTACGAGTGTGTCTGTTTTTGGTAATTCGTTATGCAGTTATAACAATCAGAATACGACTTATTTAAATGCCCTGTTGGCTGACAAACCGTTGCCAGAAGAAGATACACAAACATTGGCGGTTACTCGAACAACTGGCATGAGAAAAATCTATTTGGTTAATACTGATTTTGAAGATGGGTTGAAAGTAGAAGGAGGTTCATGGAGTGCTTGGGGCGATGCTATTAAGAAACATGGAAATTATTGGAAAGTAGTGGATGGTGAAGGATATAATAACTCTAAAGGATATCGGATTGAAGTTGGCAGTGGATATACCTCAGCCTCTAAGGGGCAAACAGTGGTTCAGTTCTCTCC
>CALUIQ010000191.1 GCA_944320735.1 uncultured Bacteroides sp.
TCTTCCAACGCCTTGGCCACGTGCACCATTTCTTCCAACGAAGGCGTAATCAGTCCGCTCAGGCCTATCATATCCACCTTTTCTTCGATGGCCCGGCGCACAATCTCTTCGGCGGGCACCATAACGCCCAAGTCGATAATCTCATATCCGTTGCAAGCCATCACTACTGAGACGATGTTCTTCCCGATATCGTGTACGTCGCCTTTCACCGTGGCCAGCAACACCTTGCCCGCGGAAGCCGTGCCTTGCCGCTTTTCCGCCTCTATAACGGGCTGGAGGATGGCCACCGCTTTCTTCATCGTGCGCGCCGCCTTGACCACTTGGGGCAGGAACATCTTGCCCGCCCCGAAGAGGTCGCCCACGTGGTTCATACCCGCCATCAACGGGCCTTCGATGATGTCCACCGCCTTGGGATAGGCTTGCAAGGCCTCGCGCAGGTCTTCCTCCAGATAGTCGGCAATGCCCTTGGTGAGGGCGTACTTCAAGCGTTCTTCCAACGAGCCGTCCCGCCAAAGCAAATGGGGAGCGGATGTGTTTCCCTCGCCCGCTTTCTCCGCCTCCTTCTCGGCCTTCAGGCGTTCGGCGGTCTCTATCAGGCGTTCGGAAGCGTCGGGATAGCGGTTGAGCACCACGTCCTCGATGCACTCCAACACATCGGCGGGAATTTCACTATAGAGCACGGACGAGGCGGGATTGACGATGCCCATATCCATCCCTTCGCGGATGGCGTGATAGAGGAACACGGCGTGCATCGCCTCGCGGATGTAGTTGTTGCCCCGGAAGGAGAACGACAGGTTGCTCACCCCTCCGCTGACGTGCGCTCCCGGCAGATTCTTGCGTATCCACCGGGTGGCGCGGATAAAGTCCACGGCATAATTGTCGTGCTCCTCCATACCCGTGGCGATGGCCAGCACGTTGGGGTCGAAGATGATGTCCTGCGGGGGAAATCCCACTTGCTCCACCAGCAAACGGTAGGCACGGTCGCACACGGCAATCTTGCGCTCGTAGGTGTCGGCCTGCCCTTCTTCATCGAAAGCCATCACCACCACGGCAGCCCCCAAGCGGCGCACTTCGCGGGCGCGGGAGAGGAAGGCCGCTTCGCCCTCCTTCAAGGAGATGGAGTTGACCACGGACTTGCCTTGCACGCATTTCAGCCCCGCCACAATGACCTCCCACTTGGAGGAATCAATCATCACAGGCACGCGGGCTATCTCCGGCTCGGAGGCTATCAGGTTGAGGAAGTTCACCATCTCGGCACGGGCGTCCAGCAATCCGTCGTCCATATTGATGTCTATCACCTGCGCACCGTCCTCCACTTGCCGACGGGCGATGCCGAGCGCTTCCTCGTAATTTTTTTCCTTTATCAAGCGAAGGAACTTGCGCGAGCCGGCCACGTTGCACCGCTCGCCGATGTTGACGAAGTTGTTTTCGGGCTTCACCTCCAACGGCTCCAGCCCCGAAAGGCACAAAACTTCCGGACGAGCCGCGGGAGTGTGAGGCTTGGCATCCTTCACCAAAGCGGGATAGAGGGCGATGTAAGCGTCCGTGGTGCCGCAACACCCGCCCACGATGTTCACCAAGCCTTCGCGGATGTATTCTTTGATTTCTTGCGCCATCTCCTCCGGTGTCTGGTCGTATTGCCCCAGGCTGTTGGGAAGTCCGGCGTTGGGATAAGCGCTAATATAATAAGGTGCTCGGGCGGCCAACGCTTCCAAGAAAGGCTTCAGTTGGCGGGCACCGAACGAGCAATTCAGCCCGATGGAGAAGATGGGGGCGTGGCCGACGGAAGCGAGGAAGGCGTCCAATGTCTGGCCGGAGAGGGTGCGCCCTCCCGTATCGGACACGGTGACGGAAAGCATCAGAGGCACTCTCCTACCCACCCGCTCCATAGCTTCACACGCGGCATAGATGGCGGCCTTGGCATTGAGCGTGTCGAAGATGGTCTCCACCAACAGGGCGTCCACGCCTTCCTCCAACAGGGCGCACATCTGTTCGAGGTAAGCATCGGCCAGCTCGTCAAAGGTCAGGGAACGGAAAGCGGGATTGTTCACGTCGGGGCTCATAGAGCAAGTCTTGTTCGTAGGGCCTACAGAGCCTGCCACAAAGCGGGGTTTGTCCGGCGTGGAGAAGGCATCGGCCACACGGCGTGCCAAGCGTGCGGCTGCCCGGTTGATGTCGCGCACGGCGTCCTGCGTGTGATAATCGGCCTGACTGACACGTGTGGCGTTGAACGTATTGGTCTCGATGATGTCGGCGCCTGCCTTGAGATACTTCCGGTGGATGTCCTCCACGATGTCCGGGCGGGTGAGGCACAACAAGTCGTTATTCCCTTTCAGTTGGCCGGGAACATCCTGGAAAATCGTTCCCCGGAAGTCTTCTTCCGACAGGCCATATTGTTGTATCATCGTGCCCATCGCACCGTCCAATATCAAGATGCGCTCCCGCGCCAGTTCCTCCAGTTTCATAGTATGTCTTAGTTGTATAAAATTAAATGATAATTTAGCGGGCTGTGCTGTGTATTCAATAGACCACAGATGACACAGATAAGGCAGATTTACACAGATTTTAAAAAGGCTTCGCCACAGAAAAAAAATAAAAATCTGTGGTCATCTCGTCTAATCTGTGTCATCTGTGGTTCATTGTAAACACACAGTTAAATTCCCATTTATGAATAGGATTAGTATTCAGCATTAGTGTTTGAACATCCGCGCCATGTCGCGCTTGTCCTCCTTCTCCTTCAAAGATTGGCGCTTGTCGTATTGTTTCTTACCCTTGGCCAGGGCGATGACCAGCTTGGCCAATCCTTTTTCGTTGATGAAGAGACGGACGGGGACGATGGTGAAGCCGGGGTCTTGCGAGGTGCGTTGCAGCTTCTCCAACTCCTTGCGGTTGAGCAAGAGTTTGCGGTCGCGCCGCGCGTTGTGGTTGTTGTACGAGCCGTAGAAGTATTCGGCCACGTGCATGTTCTTCACCCACAACTCGCCGTTGGCGAAATAGCAGAACGTGTCCACCAGGCTGGCCTTGCCCATACGGATAGACTTTATCTCGGTGCCCGTCAGCACGATGCCGGCCGTGTACGTGTCTATCAGTTCGTAGTCGAACGTGGCACGTTTGTTCTTTATGTTTACAGGTGCCTGTTTCATAGATTCTCTTTCAGACAATTAATTCAGCACTACCGTCAGCTCGTTGAACATCCATTCCACCAGCGCCGGGCAGGCTATCAGCAATACGGAGGCTATCAGCGTGAAGTTCAGTCGGTCGCTCGCCCGCACATCGAGCACCTTCACGCAGCCTTCCCAAATGATATACACGGTATAGAACTGAGCCAACAGGGCGATGATTTGAAAATCGGGCAAGAGGCCTATCACGATGCGCAGCAGGAAGATGACCACCAAGGCATAGCCCGCGAATTGTTGCACCTCGGGCAAGCGGGAGGGCATCTTGAGGTAGCGCACGAGGGTCTCGTTGATGAGGTAAGCCGCCAGGAAATAGCCTCCGAACAAGGCCACCGCCACGGCGCAACATTTCGTCATAGCTATCTGGAAGCTCTCAGGGCCTCCCCAGCCGTTGGTCATCAACGCGCCGATGAAGACCGACAGGCCGCATAAACCAATCATAGGATAGACAAAAGCCGTGAAGACTTTCCGCCTATCCTCTTCCAAACGAATTTCCTCCCAAGCGCGGGCCGGGGAGGAAATCAGTCGTAGGGCTATATGTATCAGTTCTTTGTAATTCAATTTTGTGATGATTGCGTTGGGTCTTTATATTCCACTTCGTATTTAGTATAGGTGTTGGGCATACTACCACTTTGATATTCGTCCTCGTGCGCATTGATAATGAGCTTTGTAGGAGCGTTTCCGGCTATCGCTTGAAACTCGCCGATGGCATAAGCAAGGTTGAAAGCATACCAATTGCTTGTAGAATATGTTATTTTATCATCATCCCCCTTGTCGTGGCGCAAATAGAGATTGAACTCTGTGCTGCCCGGTGTGACTTCGCTCATGTCGCAAGCCAAAACCAACCGGTGTTTGTTAAAAGCCTCTTCAGAGCCTTCACCTATATTGAAATAGATCGGGATAATGATTGAATTCAAATCGAACAAAAGGGGGCCAGCGGTAGAAGTGCCGTTGACGCTTGGAGACAATGTCATAACCGGTGCGGTCTCGGGCACATTTGCTTCCATTTCTTCTGCCGTTTGATTCACCACTACTTCGTTTTCCTCGATTCCGGCGATGGACACTATTTCGATGTCAAACGTTTGGGGAGTTGTCGTATTAGAAAGTTTGTCTTCTACGGTAGCTTCATCTTCAGCCCATTTAAAATAGAAATAAGCGAAGTCTGCCTCTGATATTTCAAATCCATTCGCTTCCACCTGTGCCAAAGACGCGGGCGTAGGCACTAACTTATTTCCTAAAGCGTCAGCAAAATAATAAGAGCCATAAAAACCTTCCACACGGAATATCCCCGCTCCGTCCCACATAGAACCGGAAGAATCAGAATTCAGACACGATGTCATCGAAAGCCCCATCATCAGCGTGAGGGCTACCAGCATTAGCGATTTAATTTTTCTCATTGTTATTCTATAAAGTTTAGTATTCATAATCAACGTCCGCAAAGGTAGACAAAAGTATCTACACCGTTAAAAAACGACACGTTTTTTTCATTGTTTTTAAGAGTAAATGCGGGCATTGCTAAAATACTGCACGAAGATGACGATTTTTTTTCACTACATTGGCTCAGTACTTCCTCCTCAGTACCGCAGTACTTCCCCAAGAAATACTCCAGTACTCCTATGGAAGTACTGCAATCCTTCCACGGAAGGACTACTACAAGCCCGTAGGGAGACCTAAGCCTTCTCTATTTCTTCTTCCGTCAACCCTGTATATTTCCGGATGGCTTCCCAAGTCATCCCGTCTGCCTTCATCTGCCGGGCTATTTCATATTTGGTTTCCGCACGGCCTTCTGCACGACCTTCTGCACGACCTTCCGCACGGCCTTCTTCGTGACCTTCCTGCTTTGCGGTATTCAGTACATCATTCTGAATCATAATTGCATTTACATGTTCATCGTATGCGTGACGCTCTTCTGGTGACATATTGTGATAGAGCAGTTTTTCACGGGCTTCAGACAAACCCGGAGCCGTCGTATCCGGGTCAATATTTCCGGTTTTGAGGTATTGCATCCACTCTTCTAAAGGAGTTTTAGCCACTTGGTTAAACTCATTCACGCGTATTAAATAATATTCGGGAAAAATCTCAGAGGGAAGTTTTTGCACAATAGCACCCTCTTCCTTTGCAGTTATCAGCAATTCGTCATTCGTATGTACACCTATAAAGTGATTTTGACCATGATATAAATAGTCATTTCCTTTCCCTAAGTCAAAATAAAGAATGCTTATGGAATATACTTTCTTTACCTGTTG
>CALUIQ010000192.1 GCA_944320735.1 uncultured Bacteroides sp.
AGTTAAGCCGATAGTAGGCTTATCATGTACCCTAAAAAGTATTGGCTTAACTCCTAACAGAGCGAAGCGGAGTGATAACTCCTTAACTTCTTAACTCCTAAAAAGAATAATATCAATTAATTCTGTACACTTACTTATAAGTTTATATGTTTTTCCGGTTATGGAATTTTATTGCTCTTTCGCCTTGTAGGCCAGCGCATACATTCGCATCTGCTTCACCATAGAGAGTAGGCCGTTGCTACGGGTAGGCGAAAGGTGCTCCTTCAGGCCGATGCGATCGATGAAGTAGAGGTCGGCACCAAGTATCTCATCGGGCGTATGGCCGGAGAGGACTTTGATGAGCAGGGCGATGATGCCTTTCACTATCAAGGCGTCGCTTTCCGCCTGAAAGATGAGTTTGCCGTCTTGCTCATCGGCTTGCAGCCACACGCGGCTTTGGCAACCTTCTATCAGGTTCTGGTCTGTTTTATACTTTTCGTCAAGGGGTTGCTGTTCGTTGCCCAGGTCAATGAGCAACTGGTAGCGGTCCATCCAATCGTCGAAGTCGCTGAATTCAGCGATGACTTCGTCTTGCATTTCGTTGATAGTCATTGTTGCTTAATTTTTTAATGTGCTAATATGCTAATGTGTTAATATGCTAATTAGGCTGCGCTGTGTTTGTGCCGTAGGGCATTAGCACATTAACACATTAGCACATTGGCACATTATGTTACTTTTCATTATAAATCACCTCCAGCACCGTTTGGCCTACGGCAGTCAGCGTGTTCTTGTCAATTACATCCATATTGTCATTCGTGGTGTGCCAAAAGTCACCAAAGCCGGTGTCGCAGGTCGGGTCGTAGTTGATGATGTCCACGCAGGGAATCTTGCGCAGGTCGTAGACGTAGACGTGGTCGTCCGTCACTTCGCTGCCGTCAGCCTTGGGGAAGAAAGAGCCGAAGCCCAGGCGGTGGGCGGTGTCCCATATCATCTCGACTTGCCTCTCGGCCGTGCGCACGGAGAAACCTTCCTTGTAGAATGTGGCGTTTTTGCCGCCTACCATATCCAGCAAGATGCCGTAGCGGGCGTTGTAGTTGTCCACGTGGGGCACCCGTCCCCAATATTGCGAGCCAAGGCACCAAGTGTCGGCCTTATAATCGCCCTTGTAGAAGTAAGGCGTGCCATAGTCTTCCGCATCGAAGAAGATGATGTCGATGCCAATGGCGGGTGCTTGTCGTTGCAGCTGGCGGGCAATCTCCAACAAGACGCCTACACCACTGGCTCCATCGTTCACGCCCAATATCGGTGTGCGGTGTTTCTTCTTGTCCGCATCTTGGTCGGCAAAGGGACGGCTGTCCCAGTGGGCGCAGAGCAGGACGCGACGCCGGCTTTCCGGATTGTAAGCACCGATGATGTTGCGTGCCTTCAGGATGGTATTGTCGAAGGCGATGAGGTCGGCATATTGGTTATAGACTTTGGCGCCGAATTTCTCCAGTTGGCCTGCCAGGTAATCTCCGCAAGCCAGGTGGGCATCCGTGTTCGGCACGCGGGGGCCGAAGTCTGCTTGCGCTTGGATGTATTGGTAGGCGCTGTCCGCATTGAAGGCCGGCACGTTGACGGTTTGCTCCGACGTAGCGGGCGTGTCTGCCGATTTCGTCTCGGCATTACTTTTGTTTCCGCAGGCTACGGTGATGGTTATGGCCAGTGTGAATAGGGGGATAAGGGAATACTTCGTTTTATTCATCGTACAAATTATATATATATATTATGGTATGTCAAATGTCAGTTTTACTTCTTTCTTGCCTACCTCCAATCGGACGGGCGCACCGTTGACGAGCGGTAGGTTGTGTGTGACGTGTCCCACGGGGAAGTTGAAGCAGACGGGATAGTCATAGTCCTTCACCAAGTCGGCCAAGGCACCATACAAGTCTTTGCCCAGTTGCTTCCTCTCCTCATATTCGGTGAATTGTCCCACGATGAGGCCCGACAAACGCTCCAGTATACCGCTCAGGCGAAGGTTGTACATCATACGCTCGATGGCGTGCGGACGTTCGCCCACATCTTCCAGGAAGAGCACCGTGCCTTCGGCGGGAATGTCGTAGGGCGTACCCCGCAGGCCATAGTACACGGCAAAGTTTCCTCCGCGCAACGTCCCTTCCGCCGTGCCCCGGTGGTTCAGCTTGTGAGGTTCGCAAGTGTAGCCGTGCGGTGCATTGGGCGCAAAGAATGTTCCGGTCAGGATGTCGCGTAAGGCCAAGGTGCAGTAGTCGTCCTCCGGCTCCACGGTCAGGTGGCGAGCCATAGGGGCGTGCAGGGAAACAAATCCTTCGTGTTGCCAAAGGCAATGCAAAGCGGTGATGTCGCTAAAGCCAATCATCCATTTGGGCGACTGGCGGAAGCGTTCGAAGTTGAGCTGGTCTATCAAGTGGACGGCTCCATATCCACCCCGGCTGCATAAGATGGCACGTGCGTCCTCATCGTCCATCGCTTCCTGCAAGTCCTCCAAGCGTTGGCGGATGGTGCCTGCGTAAGCCCCGTTCGACCCCGCGGAATGTTTCGCCAGTATCGGATGGAGTCCCCAAGCCTTCAGCCGTGCGACCGCGCCTTTCAGGAAATGCTTGTCAATCTTGCCCGACGGCGAAACGATGATGACCTTGTCGCCTTCGTGCAAATAAGGTGGAAATATGAGTCTGTCTGATGTCATAGGTTCAACTATTTCCTGCAAATGTACACATTTTGCAGGAAATAGAAAAACAGATAATTTATCATTTATAAACTAACATCACTTTTATACGGAGAATCATTATGTAGTCTCCTCGGACTTCCCTTTCCCGTTTTTGTACTGTGTGGGGGTAACACCCATGTATTTCTTAAAGGTGGTGCTGAAGTAACGGGAAGAGGAGAAACCGGTACGTTCGGCTATCTCGGTCATATTCAGTTCGCCTTGTTTTAGCATCTCGGCGGCATGTTCTATGCGGAATTTGTTGATGTAGTTGTTGGGACCCATACCGGTCAGTGCCTTGATGCGGTTGAATAAGGAGGCACGGCTGGTGTGCATCTGCTCGCACAGGTAGGAGATGTCCAGTGTTTCCTCGCTGAGGTGAGTTTCTATCAGCTTGTTCACCTTGTAGAGGAAGGCATCATCGGCGGAATTGGTCGATACATCGGTTGCCTGGGTGACGGGTGAATAGCGGAAGCGCAACTGCTCGCGCAAGAATAGCCGGTTACGGACAACGCCCAACAACGCTTCCGGTTCAAAAGGCTTCTCCACGTAGGCATCGGCTCCTGAGTTGTAACCTTCCGTGTGGCTTTGCCCGTCGGTGCGTGCCGTCAGCAGTATTACTTGGATATAGGCCAGTTCCGCGTCTTCTTTGATGCGTTTGCAGAGTTCGTATCCGTCCATACGGGGCATCATAATATCGCTGATGACCACATCGGGTATCTCTCGCTTTACCCACATCAAGGCTTCCTGTCCGTCCGATGCCACGAAGAACTTCCTGAACCGTTCTTGGTAGGTTTCGGTTGCCCATTCCCTCAATTCCTTGTTGTCATCCACGAACAGGCAGGTATATTTTCGTGTGTCTATGCCGTCCGTCACCGGTGTGTCCGTCTCTTTGTCGGGTTCTGACAAGGGCATCAGCCGGTTCAGGTATTCCTGCGGTTGGGAAACCTGTCCGGCAACCTGGTGGATGGGCAGTTCGTACCAGAAGCAGGCACCGCCGTCGGGATTGTTTGACGCGCCTATCTGTCCCTGGTGCTCTTCCACCAATATTTGGGCATAGGACAAGCCGATGCCTGCTCCTTCTTTGACCCCTTCGCCTTGATAGAACCGGGTGAAAAGCTGGTTGGTGTCCACTCCTTTCAGCCCTTCACCTTGATCCATAACGGAGATGCGAACTTTGTTCTCGGCTTCCTTCAATTCGGTACGCACGGTGATGACGCTTCCGTCCGGGCTGTGCTTGAAGGCATTCACCAATAAATTGGTCAGGATGATGACGTTTTTCTCTTTGTCGAAACATACTTCGCCGATGGCGGGATCCGGTTGGAAATCCAGTCGGACGTTGCGTTCCGCTCCTTCGTATTGGAAATCGTTCACCGTGTCTTGCAACCATTCGTTCAACGGGTGGGGCAGAAACTGGAGTTTAGTTTCCTTCATCTCCATCTTGCGCAGGCTCAGCACCATATCCAGCAGTCCCTTCATACGCCGGGTCTGCTTCAGCACTTTCTTCAACGGGAGGTAATACGTGTCGTCCGGCGAAAGGTGTTGCATAATTTGGAGCAGCGGGCCGTGTATCAGTGTTAGCGGTGTACGTAGCTCGTGGTTGATGTTGATGAGGAAGCGCACTTTTTCTTCGTACACTTGCTGTTTGTGTTCCTTCAGCACCATCAGCAGTTTTTCTTCCTTTCGGCGCATACCGCGCCATACCCAATAAACCACGTTCCCCGCTATCAGGAAAACGCACCCTAAGATGAACCACCATGTCTGATACCAAGCGGGAGGCACACTGAAAGTGACGATGTGCGTCATCGGCATCCATTGGCTTTCTTTCGTGCTGCACGAGGCATAAATGTGATACGTGCCGGGCGAAAGTGTGTGCAACGATAGTTGCGGCTCCCGGCTTTCCGTTTCCTGTTTCACCGCTCCTTCAATCCGCCAGCGGTATGTCCGTTTGCGGAAGCGGTCTGTCGTGTGGGTCAATAACTTCACGCTGACTAAGTCTTGCCGAACCGGACATTTTAGCTCGCGGTTTGAGTCGTCCACTTCTCCCAATACGCTATGCTCTCCTGTAATGATATCGCCTAACGAGAGTGTCGGCAGGTCGGGGCGGGTCAGTTCTGCCATATCTTCGTTTATACACACCAATCCGTTGATACCGCCGATGAAGATGCCACCTTGCGAGGCGTTCAATACCGCCCGTTCTATATAGACATTGGGCTGTACCCCGTCCGATTCATCTAACGTGATGAGTTTTTTGCGGGCGGGCAACCACACGTGCAGCCCTTTTTCGGAACCTATCCACAAGCGGTGTCCGTTGTCGAACAACAAGGCGGAGACGTCCTTTACGGGGTACTCCAGCGGGAGAGTGGTGCGGGTTACGGGGTCATACTTCCGCAGGCCGTCCGGCGTCCCGACCCAAAACTTGCCTTCCAAATCCCGGCAGGCACATTTCATTACCTCCGTTTTGTCCACCGAGTAAAGCACCTGTAGGCGGTCGTTCCGGATGTTCAGGCTGTAGATGGAACGTATGTCATGCAGGTAGGTATAAGGCCCTTCTTGCCCGATGACCGTGAATACGCCCTTGGCTTTCTCTTCGTCCGAGGTCAGCTTGCGCACCTGGTTCGTGGCGGGGAAATAGCGATGGATGTCGCTGGACAGTATCAGGATGGAAGACGGTGATTCGCGGTAGACGTAGATGGACTTGCGATCGTACATGGCTTCTTGCTCGATGGATGCCAAGGATTTCACCTTGCGGAAGGTCCCGGCTTGTTTGTCGAAGGCATACATACCTTTGGAGAACAAGGTGGTCAGCAATTCGCGCTCGTTGAGCGGACAGAGGGAACTGACTTTTTCGCCCCACGTTTTCGGGTAGTGGGTAAACTGGCGGGTTTGCGGGTTGAAACTGTTGACGCCTCCGCCGTCGGTGCCGATCCATACTTCGTCCGAGGGCTTCTCTTGGCAGAATGACAGCACGGCTTTGTCGCTCAAGCCTGTGTGGGCGTTCAGCGGTACATCCATGTAGGACCGGATGCTGGAGGGATGGATGAAGATAAGCCCGCTCTTCACGCTGCCCACCCACAGGTTCTTGCCGTCCACGTACATACTTTGCAGGGAGTTGTCTGGCAGGGAGTTCTTGTCGCCGGGGACATAAGGCAGTACCCGTATCTTGCGGGTCTTGGGGTTCAGAATGTTGATGCCGCCTCCGTCGGTCCCCAGCCAGATTTCTTCCTCATACTCGACCATACAGAGGATGATGTTGTGGCTCAAGTCCGAATTGCCGGTGTGGTAAGTTCCCAACAGGTTCCCTTCGCGGTCGAAGCAACTGACGCCTTTGTTGTAAGAAGCTACCCACAACTGTTGCCGGCTATCCAGCAGCATGCGGCTGATTTGTTCCGATTGGGGGATGGGAGCTGGATGCATCTTCCCGGTACGTACATCCAAGAGGAAAAGACCTTCCCACAAACGGAGGCAGAGCAAGGTGTGCTCATCCCAAGGTATGATTTCCTTCACCAAGGACCCCCGGTTGGAGAGGTCTATCTTCTTTATTTGGCGGGTGTGGTAGTCGTAGAAGAAGAGAGCGTCCCGGGCCGAGAAGAACATGCCTCCTTGCCAACGGCAGGCGGCAGTGGCTTTCACTGTTCCTCCGTCCGTACTTCGCAAGAAACGCCCGGACTTTTTGTCGTAGGTGGCCAGTCCGCCATTGGTCAGCACCCAAATGTTGCGCAGGCTGTCTTCCACGATTTGATAGACTTCGTTGCCTGGCAGGGAGTAGGGGTCGTCCGCGTCGTGCAGGAACATTTTCAGGTCATAGCCGTCGAACCGTCCCAAACCTTGCTTGGTGGCTACCCATACAAACCCGTCCCGCTCCGCATAAACATTTTGGACGGAGGCGGGCATGCCTTCGGAGATGGACAACTGCCGGAAAAGGTAATCCGGGGCGGCGGATAAGGAGGATGTGGAGAGGCTGAAGCCTGCCAGAAAGGCTATATATAAATATAGGTATAGAAATTGGTGCTTTTTCATGGGCTTTTCAGGTTATATACATAGGGCAAAGATAGAGTTTTTTTGCAAGAAGCTATGTAATATTTCCATTTTTCGATAGAGAAATGTTTGTTTTTGGATAATTTCCCCTTTTTATTCCCCTCTGTGGATATGATTTAGCGGTTTTCAGAAAAGGTTTATTGATTTTCGGACGTAGTTTTGTTCTAATTATACAACCTTTGCAAAGCTTAACGTTACTGCAAAAAGAATTAGATTTTTTAATTAAAGAGGTTTTCAAACCATGGAATTAGCAAGAAAGAATAAGGCGCGTTATTTATGCGTATGTATGCTGGCCTTTTTGTTGCTCTTCCCTTTGGGATTGTTCGCACAGCAAGGTGTGATTACCGGAAAGGTAGTCGATGAATCGGGTGAAAGCGTCATTGGTGCTTCCATCCAAGTGAAAGGTACGACTGTCGGCACTATCACAGATATTGACGGCAATTTCTCTGTGCAGGCTGAAGTGGGTAACACGATTGTCGTTTCGTTTATCGGTTACGCCACTCAGGAACTTAAAGTGACCCAAGAAAAAGGGTTGCGCATCACGCTGAAGGAAGATACTGAACTGTTGGACGAGGTAGTCGTGGTCGGTTACGGTAGTTCGCGCAAAAGCGACCTGACCGGTGCGTTGACCAATATGCGCCCCGATGCCAACGATGCTTCCAAGTCCATTTCATTGGACAATTTGTTGAATGGTAAGGTGGCCGGTTTGGTGGTAAGTTCCACTTCTTCCATGACGGGTGCCGCTTCCTCCATCCAGATTCGTGGTGCCAGTTCGTTGCGTGGCGACAACCAGCCGTTGTATGTGATTGACAACGTGCCGATGGCTTCGGCCGGTGAGTTCGCTTCCTCCGCTGTGGGTGGCAGTGACTTCCAGGTGAACCAAGACCCTTTGGCTTCGTTGAACCCGAATGACATTGAAGACATCACCATCCTGAAAGATGCTTCGTCTACCGCCATCTATGGTTCGCGCGGCGCCAACGGTGTCATCTTGATCACCACAAAGAAAGGTCGCCAAGGAAAGGCCAAGGTGAATGTTTCGGCCAACTTCACCATTGCGGAACCTTCCAAGCTGTTGGATATGATTAACCTGCAAGAGTATGCCGTTTACCGCAATTCGCGTGTGAACAATGGGGAGTATCCGTTCTATGTAGTGGGTGATGAAGTGCGTTACGTGTTTAGCGATGCATTGTCCAGTTATGATCCCAACAATCCCGAAACGTACCGTATCGTAGATTATCGCAACTGGCAGAAAGAAATCTACCAGTCGGCTTTCTCGCAGAATTATTCGGTGTCACTGAGTGGTGGTACGGACAAGGTGACTTACTACGTCTCCGCCAACTTCAAGGACATCAACGGTACGGTGAAGCAGACCGGCTTGCAGCAGGGCGACTTGCGTGCCAATTTCGGTTTTGACATTTCCAAGAAGGTTCACCTGAACATGACTATGAGCGGTTCTATCCGTCAGAACGATATGATGGCCGGTGGTGGTACGTTGGGTGGTTCTACTACAGCTGTCTCGCGTACGGCTTTGGACTATGCTCCTTTCTTGATGCCGGATGACGACCCCTCGCTGAGCGGTGAAAACAGGACTACGGTGCTCAGTTGGTTGAACGACTATGTGGATGATGCCAATGACAAGACGTTCAACGCCAGCTTGGATTTGCGTTGGCAGATTATTGACGGCTTGAGCTATAACTTCCGTGCCGGTGGTAACCTGAACACCAACGACCGTAAACGCTGGTATGGCATGCAACTCTACCAAGGTATGAATAACAACGGTTTGTTGGCCATCTCTGACTTGGACAAGAGCAACATCAACGTGGAGAACCTGTTGAACTACACCAAGGACTTCGGCGAACTGCTGCATTTGGACGCTACGGCCGGTGTGACTTACGACCAATACAAGTTCTTGAACGCCAATACGCGCGGTACCCAGTTCTCTACCTTCGATTTGCGTGAAAACGGTCTTCACATGGCTGGCGATGTGACCCATGAGATGCCCGTTCAGAAAGACTATCAGCTGCTGTCCTACTTGGGTCGCGTCAATTTGTCTTTCTTGAATAAATACCTGATTACGGCTTCTATCCGTGCCGATGGTTCCAGTAAGTTTGTCGAGGGGAACCGCTGGGGATACTTCCCCTCCGCTTCAGTGGCTTGGCGTATGGAGCAGGAAGAGTTTATGCAGGACCTCTCTTGGCTGCACCAGTTGAAGTTGCGTGCCAGCTACGGTGTGACGGGTAACCAGAGTATCGACCCCTACTTCACATTCTCCACTTACGAGGGGAACAATACACAGATAGGTAACGGACAAGGAGAGGGCATGAGTTCCTTGGTCATCAGTAACCTGCCGAACGATGGCCTTACTTGGGAGAAGACTTCTTCTTGGAACGTAGGTATCGACTTCGGTCTCTTTAAGTCCCGTCTCAGCGGTACATTGGATGTCTATATGAAGAAGACAGAGGACTTGCTCATCCTGCGTGAGCTTCCAGGTTCAGCCGGTTTCGGTTCTACTTATTACAACCAAGGTTCGTTGGACAACAAAGGTGTGGAATTCTCGCTGAACGCGCAAATCATCGAACAGAAAGACTGGAGTTGGAGCGTAAGTGCCAACATCGGTAAGAACAAGAATGAGATTACCAACTTGGGTCTGGATCCTACTACGTTCGGTTGCCTGGGCGAACGCATCGGTTACTACGGCAACTCTTTGGGCGACCACTTCGGTGTCGGCAACATCTTCTTGGAAGGTGAAGCTCCGGGATTGCTGTTGGGCCTTGCCACACAAGGCATTGTGCAAGAGGGTGACCTCGTTCGGGAAAACGGTGCCGTAACAGGCGTGAGGTACACCAAAGCCGATGGAACAGAGGGCGTATATAATACGGTGAACGGTTCTACCCCGAAAGCCGGTGACGTGAAATACATCGACCAAGACGGTAACGGCTCCATCGACGCGAACGACCGTACCATCATTGGCAATCCGAACCCCGGTTTTACTTACGGTTTCCAGACTTCTTTGTCGTGGAAGACGTTGACCTTGTCCGCAGCTTTCAACGGCGTGCATGACCGCGATGTCATCAACACGAACAACCGTTACAACAACTTGCCGAGCCAGAGCACCGGTAATCTGACGAGGGAAGCTTTCCAAGGAATGTGGACAGCGGAGAATCCGACCAATCTCTACCCGTCATCCACTTACCAGATTTATAACGGAATCGTGCTCGACCGTTACGTGGAAGACGCCAGTTACCTGCGCTGCTCGGACATCACGCTGAATTGGGCTGTGCCAAGCAACTGGGTAAAGAAGATCGGTTTCCAGAACATCTCGGTATTCGCTTCCGTGAAGAATGCCTTTGTCATCACCGACTATAGCGGTTATGACCCCGAAGTGAACAGTTTCGCTTTCGACGGCTTGCGTCCGGGCATCGACATGAGTTCTTATCCCACGCCCCGTCAGTACATCTTCGGTTTGAATGTAGCTTTCTAACATCATGAACCTTTAATATAATTATGATTATGAAAATCAATGGATATAAATACCTGATTTTGTCAGTGGCGGCAACATTCAGCTTGACATCCTGCCTGGATGAAGACCCGTTGTACAGCCAAAACAACGAAATTGTGTTCTCCAATCCTACCAATGCGGAATTGGCCTTGAACGGATGCTACTCCTATTTGGCTTCCGGCAACGTTTACGGACAGAATATGCAAGAAATCCTTGTCAGCGTAGGCGGCCATTCTTGGGCGCAACGTACCGGAAATGATCAAGATATGTTCGTCAGCATGAATCAAAGACCGACGATGGGCCAGATAGGCACTATGTGGGACGGTCTGTACAAGGTCATCTCGGAGTCCAACGCTTTCATTGAAAACATGGAAGGCAGCGGGCTGGACGAAGCTGTTAAGACACAGTACATCGGCGAGGCCAAGTTCCTCCGCGCCATTTCCTATTTCAACTTGGTGGACCTTTTTGGCGACGTGCCCTTGAAGACGATTTCCTCTACGTCGGAGGGTATCGCGCTGCCTCGCTCGCCCCGTGAGGAAATCTTTGCGCAAGTGGTTCAGGACTTGACGGATGCGTTGGTCATCAGTGAGGATGTAGAGTCGGAGGCACGCGCCAACCGTTGGACGGTGAAAGCCTATCTGGGTAAGGTTTACCACAAGATGGCCTGCCTCGGCATAAATACGCAGGAGAACCTGACGAATGCCAAGACTTACTTTGATGACGTGTACAGCAATGGCCCGTATGACTTGGAGCCTAACTTTAGTACATTGTTTGGTGAATGGGTAACCGGATCCAAGGAAGCCATCTTCCAAATCAATTTCTTGGGAGACCCCAGTGCTTTCTATAACCGTGGAAGCAACCGCCTCTGCCCGAATGCGTCCACCACAGGTATCAACTGGACCACCTTTGCTTTCTCCTTTAGCGCATACGACCTGCACGCCGATGCCTATCCGGGAGATCCGCGCATCCGCACCACCTTCTTGACCTCGTGGAGAAGCCGCAACGGTAATAATCAAGCTAATCCGAAACCTCAGGTCGGTGCCGAGTTGTCGCCCAATGATTCTACCTATACCTATCCGTATGTAACCTATACGGTGGAGGGTGTGTTCATCTTGGACGCCGATGGCAATCCGGTTATGAACAATGGGCAGCCCGTCTTGAAGCAATTCCTGACTTCGGTTCCGCAAGGCATGTCGTTGGAAGAGTTGGCCAACCTCGAAATTCCGGCTGATGCCACTCCGCAAGAAAAAGCCCGCCTCGAAACGTTGAAGGCCAGTGAAAAGAATTTCTCCCAAAAAGGCAACGCCCTCGTTTATCCCTCTTATGGCAAGGCCTACGACCAGAATCAAGCCGCCCAGGCTGCGCACAAGAACTTGATGGTGTATCGGTATGCCGAAATGCTGCTGTTGATGGCGGACGTGTACAATGAGTTGGGCGATTCGCAGCGTGCCATCAGTTTGGCCAATGAAGTATTGGACCGTGCCCGTAATTCCGATGGCGGCACTTCGACCGGCGAACCGGCTGCTTGGAACGCTTCCTTGGACCAAACTACCGTGCGCGAGAAGCTCTACTACGAACGTATCTTCGAGTTGTGGGGTGAACCCAACTTTTGGAACGCTACCCGACTGAAAGGGGCGGATTTCCTGAAAGGTTTCTTGCAGAAACACAACGATAACGATTTTGTCATTGCGGGAAATAGATATTATGCCGAGTCCAACAATGCTTTCACCGAGCGTTTGTACAACAACGGCGACTTGAGCGAGGAATTCTTGCGGCGCAACCTGTTGTTCCCCATCCCGCAGAGCGAGATTGACGCCAACCCGTCCATCAAGGATAATAACCCCGGTTATGAATAGGCTTGTTTGCTGTTTTCAGGATAACAGCTTTTAATGGCAATTTGGTACAAACCCGCATGATTGCGTCATTGCAACAGTTCGCAATCCTGCGGGTTGTTTCTTAAGTGAACTTGTTTACTATTGGCTTACTTCCTTACCTTCTTAAGTAAGTGTAAGTAGCCAATCAGATTTAGTTTATACTATCATAATAGGGTATCTTGTATGGTACGTTTAGGAATCAGTGGCACTGATTGTAGGAAAAGGTGGCACTGATTCTATGTTCAAATAGATACTACCACTTGTTTTGCCCGTTTCTTTGCACCATAAATATAAGCTAATTATGAATTGTTACTTAAAAAATAATCTTTGCAAATCAGTTTCATCTGTGTCATCTGTGTGCTATAAGATAATTTTGATTAGTTACTTATTAAAAAAAACGAATGCATTATGAGATTGAATCATTGGATAACAACCTGCGCGGTGGCCCTTGCGATGGGCTTGGCCGCTTGTCAGGAAGGAACGCCTCCCAAGGAGGTGATGCCCGTCCCCCTTCCTGTCTCTGTAGAGAAAACTGATGGCGTTTTCCGTTTCGGCGAGGAGACCGTATTAGCCATTGCCGATGAAAGCCAGCGGGCGATGGCCGAAAACTTTGCTTCCCTGTTTACTCGGACAGCCGGGTTTACTCCCGCTGTACAGGTGGGGTGCAAAGGCGACATTGTCTTTACTCCGGACACTGCGCTGAAGGCCGAAGCCTATGAACTGCAAGTGGATCCGCGGCAAATCACGGTGAAGGCTGCCGACAATGGCGGATTCTTCTATGCCTTGCAAACCTTGCGCCTGCTGTTGCCCTCGTCTGTGGAAGGAAACATTCCGGCTGATGATGCTTGGGTGGTGCCCGCTTTGCGTGTGAAGGACGAGCCTCGTTTCGGTTATCGGGGCTATATGTTGGACGTGTCGCGCTACTTCCTGCCCAAGGAAGACGTGCTGCGTATGATAGACTGCATTTCGATGCTGAAAATCAATCGCCTGCACCTGCACTTGAGTGACGATAACGGTTGGCGGTTGGAAATAAAGAAATATCCCCGCCTGACGGAAGTGGGAGCTTGGCGCGTAGACCGCGGCGACTTGTCTTTCCCCGAACGTCGGAACCCCAAGCCGGGAGAATCGACATCCATAGGCGGTTTCTATACGCAGGAAGAGATGAAAGAAATCATCCGTTACGCCGCCGACCGCCAAATAGAGGTAATCCCGGAGATTGACATTCCCGCCCATTCCGTAGCGGCCCTATCCGCTTATCCCGAATACGCCTGCCCCGTGGTGAAGGAGTTTATCGGAGTGCTGCCCGGCTTGGGAGGCAATCACGCCGAAACCATTTTCTGTGCCGGCAATGACAAGGTTTACACCTTCCTGCAAGGCATATTGGATGAGGTTATGGAACTTTTCCCTTCGCATTACATCAACTTGGGAGGTGACGAGGCGCGCAAAACCTATTGGAAGCAGTGCCCCCTCTGCCAGGCGCGCATCCGCAAGGAACATTTGGCGGACGAAGAAGCCTTGCAAGGGTACTTCATGGGGCGTATGGCCGACTACGTGCGCGGCAAAGGCAGGGAGGTCATCGGTTGGGACGAGCTGACCAACAGCAAACTGCCCGAAGAGTCCATCATCTTAGGGTGGCAGGGCTACGGAAAGGCCGCTTTGAAAGCCGCCGAGCAAGGCCATCGTTTCATTATGACCCCTGCCCGCATTCTCTACCTCATTCGTTACCAAGGCCCGCAATGGTTTGAGCCGGTCACTTACTTCGGCAACAACACCTTGAAAGGCGTCTACGATTACGAACCTGTACAGCCTGATTGGAAACCGGCATACGAGCCGCTGCTGATGGGGGTGCAGGCCTGTATGTGGACCGAGTTTTGTAACAAGCCGGATGACGTGTTCTATCTGACGTTCCCTCGTCTGGCCGCTTTGGCGGAGACTGCTTGGTCGCCCAAGGAGAAGAAAGACTGGGCTTCTTTCCTCAAACGCCTGGACAATTACTTGGCTCATCTGACGGATAAAGGCATTGTGACCGCTCGTTCCATGTTCAATATCCAACACACGGTGTTGCCTGCAGCGGACGGCAAGCTGAATGTGACGTTGGAGTGTGAGCGTCCGGATGTGGAGATACGTTACACGACGGATGGAAGCCAACCCACCGCCACTTCCACGCTGTATCAACAATCTATAATGGTCGATAAGGATTTGACAATAAAAAGTGCTACCTTTGCCCAAGGCAAACGGATGGGCGAGACATTGGCGCTTCCGCTGACGTGGAACTTGGCTACGGGCAAACCGTTGGCGGCAGGCCCGCAAGAAGCGGCCATTGTGGTGAACGGCTTGCGGGGCAGCTTGAAACAAACGGACTTCGAATGGTTCACCGGCCCGTTGGGCGAGGACTACTCACTCACGGTAGACTTGCGGCAGAGCACCGCCTTCCGGCAATGTGCGGTGGGCTGTGTCACCAACTACGGTATGGGAGTGCACAAACCGCGCCAGATGAAGGTGGAAGTCTCTGAGGATAACCAGACCTTTACGGAAGTGGGGCGGCTGAGTTTCAGTGATGCTGACATTTTCAAGGAAGGAAACTTTATTGAAGACCTCGTTGTGCCTTTGCCCGAAGGAACCAAAGCCCGCTACGTGCGTATCACCCTCGAGACGCCGGGCAACAATCCTGCCGACCATGTGAGGCCGGGACAGCCTTCGCGGGTGTATGTGGATGAGATTATAATAAATTGAAAACATTATGAAGAGAACAAACCGACTGACCGCGGCGGCACTCTTGGTGGCAAGCCTTGCGCTACAAGGGTGCTCGCAGCGAAGCGAAACGTATTATGTGAAGCACGTGGACTTTCCGCAAGGTGCTACGATGGAACAAAAGGTAGATATGGCCGCGCGCCTGGTGCCCACCCCCCAACAATTGGAATGGCAGCAGATGGAGCTGACCGCCTTCCTGCATTTCGGCATTAACACTTTTACCAATCGCGAGTGGGGGGATGGCAGCGAAGACCCCGCTTTGTTCAATCCTACTGAGCTGGATGCCGAGCAATGGGTGCGCTCCCTGAAAGAATCCGGTTTCCGGATGGTTATTCTCACCGCCAAGCATCACGATGGCTTCTGCCTGTGGCCTACCCAAACCACCAAGCACAGTGTGGCCTCCTCCAAGTGGAAAGACGGAAAGGGCGATGTGGTGAAAGAACTGCGTGACGCTTGTGCGAAGTATGATATGAAGTTTGGTGTTTACCTCTCGCCGTGGGACCGCAACGCCGAGTGCTATGGCGACTCCCCCCGCTACAACCAATTCTTCATTAACCAGCTGACGGAACTGTTGACCAACTATGGTGAAGTACACGAAGTCTGGTTTGACGGAGCTTGCGGCGAAGGCCCCAATGGTAAGAAGCAAGTGTATGACTGGGATGCTTTTTACCGAACCATCCAAACATTGCAACCTAAAGCCGTTATGGCCATTATGGGTGATGATGTGCGTTGGGTAGGCAACGAGAAAGGCTTAGGCCGTGAGACCGAGTGGAGCGCTACTGTTCTGCCTCCGGGTATCTATACCCGTTCGGACAGTGTGAAAAACACTTTGGGTATTTCCTCCAAGTCGTCCGATTTAGGTAGCCGGGAAGTATTGGCTAAAGCGAACGAATTGTTTTGGTATCCGTCGGAAGTTGATGTGTCCATTCGTCCGGGCTGGTTCTACCACGCCGACCAAGACAACCAGGTAAAGAGTTTGAAACACTTGATGGACATTTATTACCAGTCTGTAGGCTACAATTCTGTGCTTTTGCTGAACATCCCGCCCGACCGTCGCGGCCTCATTCACGAAGCCGACGTACAACGCCTGGAGGAATTTGCCGACTACCGCCACCGTGCTTTCGCGGATAATCTCGTCACGGATGGTCAAACACCGTGGATGGCTGCTTCCGCTGAAAGTCGTGAATATGTGCTCAAGGGTACGCAGCCCGTCAACGTGGTCCTCTTGCAGGAAGACATTGCCAAGGGGCAGCGTGTGGAAGCTTTCAAGGTGGAAGCTATGGTAGATGGCGGATGGCAATCGGTAGGAGAGGGGACTACGGTGGGTTACAAACGCCTGCTTCGTTTCCCTGCCGTCAACGCTTCCCGGTTGCGTGTCACGCTGCTCTCCACCCGATTGAAAGCCAACATCTGTAACGTGGCGGCTTACTACGCCGCTCCGTTGGCCGAAACGCAAAGTGAAGTGCAGTGGAACAACCTGCCGCGTGAGTCGTGGAAGGTTACCGCCGCACAACCTCTGAGCATCGACTTGGGCAAACTCGTGACGCTGAAAGCCTTTACTTATGCTCCGCGAAACGGTGAGGCGAAGCCCACTATGGCTTTCCGCTACACCTTTAGTGTCAGCACGGACGGCAAGCAATGGTCGGAAGTATCTACGCCGGGTGAATTCAGCAACATTATGCACAATCCTGTCCCGCAAACCGTCACCTTGGAAAAACCGGTAAAGGCACGTTACATCAAACTGGATGCCCGAACCACTAATGACCAAACGGCAACTGTCAGTGTGGACGAGATTGGAGTGACGATTTAATCCCATTTAGTTAAAAATAACAGGAAACTACTACTTATGAGAAGAAACATTTTTTCTATTCTTTTTGTCCTATTGGTTTGCGTGGCCGGTATGGCACAGGCGCAGATGAAGTTTGCGAAAGACAAACTTTATAACATCGTGCCCGTCGGGCAAACAGAAAAGGCGCTCAGTTACCAAGAAGGCACGGCTCAAGCCGTGTTGCTTCCGTTGAGTGCCAAAGACTCGTTACAACAATGGAGCGTTACTGATTTGTCCGGCAGTTTTCGCTTTATCACTCCCTTTGCGAACAAGGCCATCCACGCCAAAGCGGACCGGACACCGGGCATCACTGAGAACAACGGTTCGGACGAGTCGCAGTTGTGGACCCTTCGTAAACAAGGAAAGGCCTACCAATTGATTCCCAGTAACACGATGGATTTGCTGTTGACGTGTGACGCAAGTGGCAATCTGCGCCTGCAACCTAAAGACCAAATTGGCAATGAAAAAGAAACGCTCTTTTTGATCCAAGTAAGTGGGGTGCCTATGCCGGGCGAAGCCGAAGGACGGATGGTAGACCGCGCGAAAAACTATTGGGAGAACGAAACCATCTTTGCCGAGAACAAGGAGGCGGGGCATGCCACTTACATTCCTTACGCTTCGGAACGGGAAATGCTGGCGGATAAGGACTTCTACCAAAAGCCTTGGAGCGATGTACGCAGCAGTCGTTATCATTTGCTGAACGGGGAATGGGCTTTCCATTTCGTTCCCGAACCTTCACAACGCCCGTTGGATTTCTACAAGGAGGATTATGATGTGAGCGGTTGGGATAAAATTCCCGTGCCTTCCAACTGGGAAATGCAGGGATATGACCATCCTATTTACAGCAATGTGGAGTTCCCGCACGCCAACACTCCGCCCTTCATCAACGTCCGCAAAGGATTCAATGACGGAGGGAAGAACTATGGCGTCAATCCCGTAGGCTCTTACGTCCGTTTCTTCGACCTGCCTGCGGGCTGGGAAAACCGCCGCACTTTCATTCACTTCGGTGGTATCTACAGTGCGGCCTTTGTGTATGTGAACGGACAATACGTGGGCTACTCGCAAGGCTCGAACAACGTGGCGGAATTTGACCTGACCAAGTATCTGCGGACAGGCCGGAACCGTTTGGCCGTGCAGGTATTCCGTTGGAGTGACGGTTCTTACTTGGAATGTCAGGATATGTTCCGTATGAGCGGTATCTTCCGGGATGTTTATCTGTACAGTACGCCTAAAACGGCGGTGCGTGACCATTATCTCACTTCCAAGCTGGACGCTGCATCGGGCTACAAGGACGGAATGATGAATGTCGCGCTTACGCTGGATAACCGGGACGGGCAGGAAGGCAGCAAAGACGTTACCGTCAAACTTTATGCTCCGGACGGGACCTTGGTTGCAGAAAAGAGGAAGAGCATAGCCTATGCGCCGGAACAGAAAGAAGTGAAAACGGAAGTAGGTTTCCGGCTCGACGGTCTGTTGCCTTGGACAGCTGAAACTCCCAACCTCTACACCGTACGTATTGTGCAGAGTGAAGACGGGCAAGAGGAAATGGCATTCTCTACCAAATATGGTTTTCGCGACATCGAGATACGCGGTTCGTTACTCTACATCAACGGGCAACGTATCTTCTTCAAAGGGGTGAACCGGCATGACACGCATCCGATGTACGGACGTGCCGTCACGACCGAATCGATGTTGCGGGATGTCCTGCTGATGAAACAGAACAACGTCAATACCATTCGCACGTCTCACTATCCCAATGCCGCCAAGATGTATGCCATGTTCGATTACTATGGACTCTACACGATGGATGAGGCTGACTTGGAGGATCATGCCAACCAGAGTATCAGTAATATGCCTTCGTGGATACCGGCCTTTGTGGACCGTATTGACCGTATGGTGCTGCGTGACCGCAACCATCCCAGCGTCATCTTCTGGAGTTTGGGTAACGAAGCCGGTGGGGGCAGTAACTTCCAGGCCTGCTACGATGCGGCCAAGAAGTTGGACAACCGTCCTGTACACTACGAAGGAACCCGTGACGGTAAGGAATACGGCGGTAACCGCTTTAGTGACTTGTATAGCAAAATGTATCCTAATATGAAATGGATGGATAGGTATATCAACAGTTTCGATAAACCCATGTTTATCTGTGAATATGCGCATGCCATGGGTAACGCCATCGGTAACTTGAAGGAATATTGGGAAAGCATCGAAAACAGTTCGTCTACCATCGGTGGTGCCATTTGGGACTGGGTAGACCAGGCCATCTACGACCCGCAGGAAATGAAGCAAGGCATCTATCGCCTGCACACGGGTTATGACTATCCCGGCCCGCACCAAGGTAATTTCTGTTCCAATGGCATTGTCCTTCCTACTCGTGAGGAATCACCAAAACTTATGGAAGTGAAGGCTGCCCACCAATTCATCAAGTTTGCCTATAAGGGCACCAATGAAAAACGGACCGAAGTCAGGATACAACTGAAGAATACCTATGACTTCATTTCATTGGAGAACTTCTATCTGCGGTGGCAACTGCTGAAAGACGGTTATTCCCTGCCTGCCGATAGCTTACAGTTGGGAGATGTGCAGCCCGATGATAGTACATTGGTCGCTCTTCCTCTGTATGGTATCAATTGGGCGCAGGCCGAAAAGGACGGTACGGAAGTCTTGCTCAACCTGGAAGTATGTCAAAAAGAGGCTACCCGTTGGTCGGAAGCCGGACACAGCATTGCTCTGCAACAATATGAATTGCTGAAACGCGCCCCCCTGCCTGCTTTGAAACCGGCACGCAAGCCCAAACTGAAGGTACTTGAAGCGGAGAACCGGCTCACCGTGCGTAATGAAAACATTGAAGTGGTGTTTGACAAGGAGACAGGACGCATCACTTCTTTGAATATGGACGGGCAGAAGATTATTGCTCCGGGACAGGGTTTCATCTATGACAATCATCGTTATATTGAGAACGATAAGTTTGAACAGGTGGAAAACGGGTTGGAAGCCGACGGCACCTGCCAAGTAGAGAAGGATGGAAACAGCTTCATTGTCACCACCACACGCGGCGGTTCTTTGTGTGGCACCCATATTATATATAAGATATACCCCGACGGCACAATGGATGTGAAAGCGACCTTTTCACCCCAGACTCCCGATTTGCGTCGGGCGGGTTTGGTTTGTGGCATAGACAGCACGCTCAGTCGCGTCAGCTACTATGCGCATGGCCCGTGGGAGAACTTGTCCGACCGCTTGGACGGCTGCCCCGTAGGTCGTTATACGACTACGGTGGATGACTTGCTTTGGCCATACGTCAAACCGCAGTCTACAGGCAGCCGCGAAGGTTTGCGCGAACTGACACTGACCGATGGCGAAGGCCGTGGCATCCGCATCGAAACCGAAGGCCGCGTCTCCTTCTCGGCTTTGCGTTATACGGACGAGGACTTGATGAAGGCGCAACATACGTGGGAACTGAAGGCCCGCCCGTACATTGTGCTGCATCTTGACGCTTACCTGCGAGGCACGGGGAACGGCAGTTGCGGAGCGGCCACCGGTACGATTCCGGCTTATTGGGTGCCGCAAAAGGAACAAACCTACACGTTGCGTATCAGTCCGGTAAGATGAATGTAGGTGTATAAGAACAGTCGTTTGATAGCTGAATATGAACAATCATTGAACGATATGAAAGGATTGATTGCATTCTCCGGTTTAGCGTTAGCCGCTTTGGCGGCTAACGCTGAAGAGAGCACGCGCCCCAACATCGTTCTATTCTTAGTGGACGATATGGGTTGGCAAGACACTTCCGTGCCCTTCTACAACGACCAACAGACTCCCTTGAACCGCCGTTTTCATACACCCAATATGGAACGGATGGCCGAACTGGGAGTCCGTTTCACCGAAGCATACGCCTGTGCCATCTCTTCGCCTACCCGTTGCAGCCTGATGTCGGGAATGAATGCCGCCCGACACCGTGTCACCAACTGGACATTGGAACTGAACCAGTCTACGGATCGTAAAAGCCAGACTCTTCTTTTGCCGGATTGGAATTATAACGGCATCCAGCCGGACACGGCTACACCTATCCGAAACGCCACTCCCATCACTCCCTTGCCCCAAATCCTGAAAGACAATGGTTATTTCACGATTCATTGCGGAAAAGCGCATTTCGGGGCACGCACTACACCGGGAGCCAATCCTTCGTCTATGGGATTTGACGTGAATATCGGTGGAGGACCTAACGGCGCGCCGGGCAGTTATCTGGGTGTCAAGAACTTTGGGGAGGGTACACGCTTTGCCGTGGAAGGTATGGAGAAATACCACGGACAAGACATCTTCCTGACCGAAGCGTTGACTCGTGAAGCCATTGTCGCTATGGATAAAGCCACGGCATTGGGCAAACCGTTCTACCTTTATATGTCCCATTACGCCGTTCATTCGCCGATTGATGACGATGCCCGCTTTAGCGATTCCTATCGAGGACGCTACGATGAACAGTTGAAGGACACGTTAAACGAACGGGAGGCCCGGTATGCCGCTTTGGTAGAAGGCATGGACAAGAGTCTGGGCGACCTGCTGGACTATTTGGAAGCGCATCCTGAAACCGGGCGCAACACCATTCTTCTCTTTATGTCCGACAATGGTGGGCAGGCTGTTCCCGGTAGTCGGCAAGGCCGCGGTAACCGTGACCAAAATTATCCGGCACGTGCAGGAAAAGGCTCGGCTTTTATGGGTGGTGTACACGAACCGATGATGGTCTATTGGCCCGGTGTCACCCAAGGCGGCACGCAGAACAAACAGCGGGTGATGATAGAAGACTTCTTCCCCACCATCCTCGATATGGCAGGTGTGCGTGACTATCAAACAAGCCAAACCATTGACGGCATTAGTTTTGCGGACGTGGTACGGTCTCCCGGCCTGCAACGGGAACGCCCCATTGTCTGGCATTTCCCCAACCTTTGGGGCGAAACGCAAGACATCGAAGAAGGGTATGGTGCCTATTCCTCTATCTTAAAAGGGGATTACCACTTGATATATGCTTGGGAAACGCAACGCATCCGTTTGTATAATATCCGGGAAGACATCGGCGAATATACCGACCTGTCCACCCGTATGCCTGAAAAGGCAAAAGAACTTTCCCGACTCCTGACCAAGTACCTGAAAGAGCGGAATGCCCAACGTCCGGCTTACCGCTCCAACGGAAAACTGATTCCCTATCCGGACGGGAGTGAGAAATGAAGTGAGAAGGGATAGGAAGGGAATGTTTCTAACATAGAAGGAAGGTGTGTCATAATTGGGAATAAAACACAGAAGCACAAAGACACAGAGAAAATATATTTGTAAATCAATGGAATAAAATCTCTGTGCCTCCGTGTCTCTGTGTTCAAAAAATAAATTCCCATTTATCACCTGTGCGTTTGTCGGATGAACCAAAAATAATCTGTGCAAATCAGTCTCATCTGTGTGCTATAAGATATTTTGATTAGTTGCTTATTTATGTGTGTATTTCATTTGAAAGATATGCCTGCCGGATTTCTGCTCCTAAAAAAGTTCTTCACACACCGCCATTTCTGCTCCGCGGAACACCACTTTCAACAAGTGCAAGTGTGTATTGGCACATAGGCGTTGCACCACCTTGTCCATACTGTATTTCTTCAACTGTTCGTCCGCTTCCAGGCTTTTCGCTTCCACCTCCACATCCGTGGCCGTAGGGTTGACATACTTCAGTTCCATAATGTAACTGTGGGCGATGTCCGCATAGCGTGCTTTGTCCGGAAGCATCAGGAAATCACTGTAACCGTAGTTCAGTTCTATTTCCGGTTCCACCAAGTAGAGAGAGTTCAACGCTAAGTAAGCCTTGAAGAAGCCTTGCAGGTTGTGTTCACCCCGGATGCTGTCACGGACGGAAGAGTTTTCCTTATAAGCCTCGGCAATGCGGTGAACCATCGGTTGCCAATTACCCTCCAAGGACATAGCCATCATTTCTCTTTTTAATGCGCTAAGGTCCACATCGAAACTGCGCTTGAAATAATCCCGCATGAATGCCCAATACTGTTCCTTCACGCAATTGTTCGGAATAACCATTTTCAGCATGTCCCCATACCGCGCGCCCATAGTGAGTAATCCGTAGTAATAAATCAAGCTTCGGAAGTTATCGTCATCCGTCACGTATTCAGCGGGGAAAGATGTTCGCAGGTTCATCAGTACGGAACCCGTAGCGGCAATCTCTTCAATGACGCTCATACGATTTTCCCGTTGGTTACCGCGGTCAATGTCCGCCAGCATCTTCAGCTTCTTGTAGTCTGTACGGATGTTCTTGTCTACCATCTCTTCCGGTGCGGCTCCATAGAGGATTTGGTTGCGCAGGTAGTAAAGCACCATGTCACAGTTGTAGATACGTTCCTTGTCCAAGCATTGTTTGGCGAAGCAATAATTATTGTACCACGGCTTCATCTCCTCCATCATCGCTTCAATGTCCGCCTCCGCACGCAACTTATCGTTATCTTGAAAATAACGGAACATCGTGCGTACATCATTTTCAGAAAAACCCAGTATGTCGTTGAAGCGCGGGTCTTGCGAGATGTTCCAATCGATGTTATATCCGCTTGATAAGTCGTCAAGCGTCACGGGAGAGACTCCGATGAGAAATACCCGGCTGAACATAGCCTTGAACAGTTTGAAATATTCTCGGTAGAACCCGCTGGCATGGGTCAGGTTGCGGAATACGTCCTTGCCTCCCTCGCTCAGAATCACGTTAGTAAAGTTGTCGTATTCGTCTATAATTAGGTATAGCGGATAACCTTTTTTATGCGCCTCGTCATTGACCAGTTTCATCTTGTAAGACGCATCCTCCGTGTGAAGCACTTTGTGGCAGAAGTCCTCATCGTAATACTCCTTATAACGGTCGATGAAACTGTCCATCACCATACCGCAATAGAAGTCAAAGTTTGCCTCCAAGCCTTTTCCCGCCGTTCCCACGAGAGAGAAGTCGAGGTAAATCACTTGAAACCCGTTCTTCAGCGGCGTGGGATGCTCGTGTATCCAAAGCCCGCCGAACAATTGGTCGAACTTGTCCACCTGTGCGATGTCGTAGTAAGCCTGCATCATGGTGACGAACACACTCTTTCCGAAACGGCGCGGACGGATAAGAAACAAGTAATTACCGGTATCTTCCAACAAAGGGAGATACATTGTCTTATCTACATAATAAAAAATTCCGTTTCGCATGTCCTCAAAGCGCGCCACTCCGTAAGGGATACCTTTTACTGCTTTCATCATTGCTGTGTGGATAGAGTTTAGGGCAAAGGTATGAAAAATAAGCAAGTGTACAAATTTGAATGACAATTTAATGTATCTTTGCCCCCATAATTTAAAGTCTATTCATGAAGAAGCATGAACCGACTGAGCGAAGTACGTGACAAGTCGGACGAGGAAAATCCCGCCCGACAACCGCTACAGGAGGTACCCCAAGGAGCGGGACTGCGTAGATGACACAAATGAGACAGATTTGCACAGATTATATTGAACCGCGTATGAAGTATATATTCGTGGGCTGATGCAGTATATATTAAATCGCTCATGAAGTATATCTTCTTTTTCGGAGGATATATACTGGCTGAATGCAGACACACGGAAAACCTTTCGCCTCTGTGCCTCCGTGTCTCTGTGTTTGATAAATAAATGCAATGAAACAAGAAAGTGAAAATGAGATTGAATCGCGCAGCAAGGAAGTGCAGGAAATACTGACCCGGCCGCCTCATGCGTTGGTGCGTTGGGGCATCACGGTTTTCTTCAGCGTACTGGCGGTGGTGTTCATTGGTGGATGCTTTTCCCGGAGTGTGACCGCACGCTTGCTGAGCCCATTGCGATACGTGTGGGAAAAGTATCTTTGATGAGGGCTTTAGGCGTATTTGACAAATTGTTAGAATCGGAAGAAAAAAGATGTGTCTTCATATTCAGATTCTCGACATTTTTTCAGATATTTGTGCAAAATCCAATCCCTATGAAACCGATACGAAACTTTACCCAGTTGACTGACCACTTGAAGAGTCTGAACCACCGGAAGCGCATCGCGGTGGTTTGCGCCAACGACCCTAATACCGAATATGCCATTGCCCGTGCCTTGGAGGAAGGCATTGCGGAGTTCTTGATGTTGGGCGACCCGGCCATCTTGCACAAATATCCCACTTTGCGACGCTACCCGGAGTATGTGAAGATTATCCCTATCGACAATCCCGATGAGGCGGCTCGCGAAGCTGTCCGTATGGTGCGTGAGGGCGAGGCGGACATCTTGATGAAAGGCATCATTAATACGGACAACCTGTTGCATGCCGTGCTGGATAAGGAACGTGGCCTCCTGCCCCGTGGCAAGGTGCTGACCCATTTGGCCGTGATGCAGATACCTACGTACCACAAGTTGTTGTTCTTCTCCGATGCGGCGGTCATTCCCCGTCCCACTTTGCAACAACGCATCGAGATGATACAATACGCCATCCGCACGTGCCGTCATTTTGGCATCAGCCGTCCCCGCATCGCATTGATACATTGCACGGAGAAGGTCAGTGCCAAGTTCCCCCATTCCTTGGATTATGTGAACATCGTGGAGCTGGCCGAAGCGGGCGAGTTTTGCGACGTCATCATCGACGGCCCGTTGGACGTAAAGACCGCTTGCGAGAAAACCAGCGGAGAAATCAAGGGCATCGTTTCCCCCATCGACGGAGAAGCGGACGTACTCATCTTCCCCAACATCGAGTCGGGCAACGCCTTCTACAAAGCTATGACCGTCTTTGCCTATGCCGAGATGGCGGGCTTGTTGCAAGGACCGGTCTGTCCGGTTGTCTTGCCTTCGCGTAGCGATAGCGGCTTGTCTAAGTATTACAGTATGGCAATGGCTTGTCTCACCTCTAATAATCAGGAAGAATGAAGATACTTGTAATCAATCCCGGCTCCACTTCCACCAAGATGGCGGTTTATGAAGACGAGCGTGCCATGCTTGTCAAAACCCTGCGTCATTCCGTAGATGACCTGATGCATTATCCCCGCGTCATCGACCAGTTTGAGTTTCGTAAGAACTTGGTGCTTGACGAGTTGCAACGCGAGGGGATTCCTTTCCGTTTCGATGCCATTATCGGGCGGGGTGGTTTGTTGAAGCCCATTCCCGGCGGTGTGTATGAGGTGAACGATGCGATGCTGGACGACATTATGCACGCCATGCGTACCCATGCCTGCAACTTGGGCTGCCTGATTGCTTCCGAGCTGGCGCACGCCTTGCCTGGTTGCCGTGCCTTCATAGCCGACCCCGGCGTGGTGGACGAATTGGACGAAGTGGCTCGCATCACTGGTTCCCCACTTATGCCGCGTATTGTCATCTGGCATGCGCTGAACCAACGTGCCATCGCCCGGCGCTATGCCGCTGAACAGACGGCCTTGCATCCTGAACGATCGGTACGCTACGAAGACCTGGACTTGATTGTATGTCATTTGGGTGGAGGTATTTCCGTAGGCACGCATCACAAGGGGCGTTGCATTGATGTCAACAATGCCTTGGACGGGGAAGGCCCTTTCTCGCCCGAACGAGCCGGGACATTGCCTGCGGGCGACTTGATAGACCTGTGTTTTTCGGGCAAGTTGTCACAGGCGGAGTTAAAGAAGCGTATCTCTGGCCGTGCCGGATTGGCCGCCCACTTGGGCACTACGGATGTGCGGGAAGTGGAGCAGCGCATCGCTGATGGAGATGAACGTGCCCGCTTGGTGCTGGACGCTATGATTTACCAGATAGCCAAAAGCGTGGGGGCGGCGTCGGTGGTGCTTTTCGGTCGTGTGGACGCCATCTTGCTGACTGGAGGCATCGCGCATTCCGACTACATCGTTTCCCGTCTGCGCCAACGTGTTTCCTTCTTGGCTCCCGTCCATGTGTATCCCGGTGAGGATGAGTTGGAAGCTTTGGCATTGAATGCCTTAGGAGCCTTGCGGGGCGAGTTGCAAGTACTTACCTACCAATGAGAATGTGGCATTGCTTTAAAAATAACATAAAGACTGAGAAACATTTCAACGGAAAGCATTACCTTTGTCCGGCACTCTATAAGTGTGCAAAATTAAATGATAATTTATCTGTTAAATTAAGAATGATGAATGAAGAATTAAGAATGAAGAATAAAAAATTAGTTTAGTGAAGAAGGTTGCAGAACTCTCCTCCTTCCGGAAGGAGGAGTCCCCGTAGGGGGAGGTGGTAGGAGAAATATGCCGCGTAAGCGACTCCTATTCTTGTCATTATATTAAATAGGTCGAACCATCCTTTTCCTACCACCCCGCCCGTTGGGCACCCCTCCTTCCGGAAGGAGGGGAGTTGATTACTGTAATTCTTCATTCATCATTCTTCATTTAATAATTAAATTCCCATTTATAGTAAACTAAATATGATACTAATTGTAGACGATGACAGTGCGGTACGTTCTTCGCTTAGCTTTATGTTGAAGCGAGCCAAGTATGAAGTAAAAACGGCGACGGGACCGCGGGAAGCCATAGACATCGTGCGTGCCGAATCGCCCGCATTGATATTGATGGATATGAATTTCACCCTTTCTACTACGGGCGAGGAAGGACTTACCTTGTTGAAGCAGGTCAAGATATTCCGCCCGCATGTGCCTGTCATTCTGATGACGGCTTGGGGCAGCATTGAACTGGCTGTGCAGGGGATGCAGGCGGGTGCTTTTGATTTCATCACCAAACCTTGGAACAATGCGGCTCTGTTGCAGCGCATCGAGACGGCCTTGCAACTCTCATCTCCGGTTGGAGGGATAAGTGAGGAGGGGCGGGAGCTGAAGCGTGGCAACATCATAGGCCGGTCCAAAGGATTGATGGAGGTACTGAACACCGTGGGGCGTGTGGCTCGTACCAACGCTTCGGTGCTGATAACCGGTGAGAGCGGTACGGGTAAAGAACTGATAGCCGAAGCCATCCACATCAATAGCGAACGAGCCAAACAGCCTTTTGTGAAAGTCAACTTAGGAGGAATTTCACAAAGTCTTTTTGAAAGTGAGATGTTCGGGCATAAGAAAGGTGCTTTTACCGATGCCTCTTCCGACCGTGTGGGACGCTTTGAACTGGCCGATAAAGGAACGATTTTCTTGGATGAAATAGGCGACTTGAACTTTGCCTGCCAAGTGAAACTGCTTCGGGTGCTGCAAGACCAGACTTTTGAGGTGTTGGGCGATAGCCGGCCGCGCAAGGTGGATGTGCGAGTCGTGTCGGCTACGAATGCCGACTTGCGTAAGATGGTGGCCGAGCGTACTTTCCGTGAAGATTTGTTCTACCGCATCAATCTGATAACCGTCAAATTGCCACCTTTGCGGGAGCGTCGGGAAGACATTCCTTTGTTGGTGCGCCATTTTGCCGATTTGCAAGCCCAGTTGAACAACTTGCCCCATACGGATTTTTCAGCGGAAGCGATGGGCTACCTTTCCCGTCTGCCTTATCCGGGGAATATTCGTGAATTGAAGAATTTGGTGGAACGTACGGTGTTGGTCAGCGGGAAGCGTTTGCTCGATGTCTCAGATTTCGAGAGCCAATACCATCGGGAGGACGAGTCGGATAAGGCTGCCGAAGGTACTTCGTTGGCCGGCTTGACATTGGACGAGATAGAACGGCGTACTATCTTGCAGACTTTGGACCAGTGTAAAGGAAATCTGAGCCAAGCGGCAGCTTCATTGGGCATCAGCCGGGCGGCTCTTTACCGCAGGTTGGAGAAATATGGTATTTCCGTAGGTGGATAACTTTAAGAGGTAGAACCGGATGAGTCTGAAAGCTTATTTTTACGTATGGGCCTTGCTGTTGACAGCTTTGGGGGTAGGGCTTTACTTCCTGCCGATGGGCGGGACGATTTACCATATCTATGTCCTTATGGCCTATATTTTCTGTGTCCTTATCTATTTAATCGTGTTCTACCACAAAATCGTGAAACCTATGCATACCATCGGCAATGGCATGGAGCTGCTTCGCGAACAGGATTTCAGCAGCCGTCTGAGTCCTGTTGGGCAATATGAAGCCGACCGTATCGTCAACGTATTCAACCGTATGATGGATCAGTTGAAGCAAGAGCGGATTCGTTTGCGCGAGCAGAATATGTTTCTCGATTTGCTCATCAAGGCTTCGCCGATGGGGGTTGTTATCTTGGACCTCTCAGACTATGTGTCCCAACTGAACCCGATGGCCGTAAAGATGCTCGATTTGCCGGAAGACCAGGTCGTGGGACGCCATTTGGAGGAAGTACGTTGTCCGTTGGCGCACGAATTGTCGCTCATAAAGCCTTACCAGACGTCGGTGGTGCGGCTCAATGATGCCAATATCTATAAATGTACCCGTTCCTCGTTTGTAGATTGTGGTTTCCCTCATCCCTTCTTCTTGATAGAACGTATGACGGACGAGTTGATGCGGGCCGAACGCAAGGCGTACGAGAAAGTGATTCGTATGATATCCCATGAGGTGAATAATACCACGGCCGGTATTACTTCCACGCTCGATACCGTTACCCAGGCGTTGTCCGATGAATCCGGTATGGAGGACATTTGTGAGGTGATGCGGGTGTGCATTGAACGGTGCTATTCTATGAGCCGGTTTATCACCCGCTTTGCCGATGTGGTGAAGATTCCCGAACCGAACTTGGTGGAGCGCAACCTGAATGAAGTGGTCATAAACTGCGTCCGCTTTATGGAAGGTATGTGCGAGGAGCAGGGCATCACGCTCCATTGGGCATACGATGCGGAGGTACGGAAAGTGAATCTGGACGAGTCGCTTTTTGAACAGGTCTTGGTGAATATCCTTAAAAATGCGGTAGAAAGCATTGTGTCCAGGCATCAAGCCGGAGACGGTACTCCTGGTGAGATATGGGTACGTACACAGGCTCCTACCGAAGTTGAGGTTGCGGACAATGGAGCGGGCATTAGTCCGGAAACCGAGTCGAAGCTTTTCAGTCCATTTTTCTCTACCAAGCCCAATGGGCAAGGCATCGGGTTGGTTTTCATTCGCGAAGTCCTGACCCGCCACAAATGCACTTTCTCTTTGCGTACCTACGAAGACGGGCTAACGCGCTTCCGCATCCGTTTTTAGGGTAGTATTATAATCATTATATTAGTCATAACCATTAATAGTAGAGTCATTGAACTTTGTTCCAGACACCAGCAACCGTGAGTTTCAGGATGCGTTGAATCTCGTAAAGTACACTCGCCAGTCTCTTTTCCTGACGGGGAAGGCCGGTACGGGCAAATCGACGTTCCTGCGTTACGTTACAGACAATATCAAGAAGAAGTACGTGGTATTGGCGCCTACGGGCATTGCCGCCATTAATGCCGGTGGCTCTACGTTGCACAGCTTTTTTAAGCTGCCTTTCCATCCTTTGTTGCCCGATGACCCTAACTTGAGTTTGCAGAAGGGACGCATACACGAATTCTTCAAGTATGCCAAGCCCCATCGTAAACTGTTGGAGAAGTTGGAACTGATTATCATTGACGAGATTTCGATGGTGCGGGCGGACATCATAGACACGGTAGACCGTATCTTGCGTGTCTATAGCCACAACTTGCGTGAACCTTTTGGAGGTAAACAGTTGCTGTTGGTGGGGGATGTCTTCCAGTTGGAGCCGGTGGTGAAGAGTGACGAACGGGAGATTCTCGCACGCTTTTATCCCAATCCGTATTTCTTCTCGGCGCGCGTGTTTGGGCAAATCGACTTAGTGTCTATTGAATTGAAGAAAGTGTACCGGCAGAGTGATCCGACGTTTATCAGTGTTCTTGACCACATACGTGGAGGGACGGCCGGGGCTGCTGATTTGCAGTTGCTTAACACACGCTATGGAGCGGTGGCATCTCCTACGGTAGAGAAAGACAAGGATATGTACATTACATTGGCCACACGGCGGGACAATGTGGACTATATCAATGAACGACACTTGGCTGAACTTCCCGGAGAACCGGAAATCTTTCGCGGAGAGATACGGGGCGAATTCCCGGAAAGCAGTCTGCCCACCCAGCGGGAGTTGGTCCTGAAGCCCGGGGCACAAATCATCTTTATTAAGAATGATTACGATCGCAGGTGGGTGAACGGAACTATCGGTACGGTGAATGGCTTCGATATGGATGGCAGCACCCTCTACATTACTAAGGATGACGGCCGTGAGTGCGATGTAAAAAGGGAATCGTGGCGCAACATTCGTTATACCTACAATGAGGAGAAAAAACAGGTGGAGGAAGAAGAGTTGGGGACGTTCACCCAGTTTCCCGTGCGGTTGGCTTGGGCCATTACGGTACACAAAAGTCAGGGATTGACTTTCAGCCGGGCAGTCATCGACTTCACGGGCGGAGTCTTTGCCGGTGGGCAGACTTATGTGGCACTGAGCCGCTGTACTTCGTTGGAGGGCATTCGTCTGAAGAAACCCATTACCCGTGCTGACATCTTTGTCAGGCCGGAGATTACGGAATTTGCTACGCACTTTAACAACCAGCAGGCCATAGACCGTGCTATGAAGCAGGCGCAGGCGGATATGCTATATGCTGCAGCCGTCCGCGCTTTCGATAAGGGAGACTTTCAGACCTGCTTGGACGAGTTTTTTAAAGCCATACACGCTCGCTATGACATAGAGAAGCCGTCTGCCCAGCGTCTCATCCGTCGTAAATTGGGTGTTGTCAACCGCTTGCGCCAGGAGAATATGGCCTTGAAAGCGGCTGCACTGGAGAAGGAGAAAATATTGGTGAAGTATGCGCGCGAATACATCACGATGGGAGATGAATGTCTGAAGCACGATATGAAGGAGGCTGCCATGCGTAATTATGAGAAGGCGGTGGCTCTCTGCCCTAAATTCAAGGAAGCGTGGAAGAAGATACGGAAATTGGATAAAGAACTGAGAAAAAAAGAATAGTTGCTTATGTTACTGAAACTTTACAACAAGAACAACAACCCGGCCGACCTTAAGCAGGTGGTTGATATTCTGAACGATGGGGGAATCATCATTTACCCTACCGATACGAAGTACGCCATTGGTTGTCACGGTTTGAAGGAAAGAGCTATTGAGCGTATCTGCCAGTTGAAACGCATTGACCCTAAGAAGAACAACCTCTCTATCATCTGTTACGACTTGAGCAGTATCAGTGAATACGCCAAGGTGGATAACCGCACTTTTAAATTGATGAAACGCAACTTGCCGGGACCTTTTACTTTCATCTTGAACGGAACTACGCGGCTTCCCAAAATCTTTCGGAATCGTAAGGAAGTCGGTATTCGTATGCCTGACAATCCGATTATCCGAGAGATAGCACGCCTGCTCGATGCGCCAATCCTAACAGCGACTTTGCCGCACGAAGAACACGAGGACATAGAATACTCCACTGACCCGGAATTGATAGACGAGAAGTTTGGTGATGTGGTTGATTTGGTGATAGACGGAGGTATCGGGGGGACAGAAGGTTCCACCGTGGTAGATTGCACGCAAGACAATCTTGAAATCGTACGCCAAGGAGCGGGATGGCTGGACGAAGGATAATGGAGAGAATTAAGAATGAAGAATGAAGAATTTTGGTCGTATGCTATTACGTCCTCTGAAATTCTTCATTCTTCATTTTTTCTTCTTCATTCTTCGTTATTTCAGTAATGAAGCGGGGTCAAGATGGTCGGCCTCGATGTCTTTGAAGTAACGGTAAGTACCTACCTTCAGTTCATCCGTAGCGGCGTCGTCGCAGATGATGATGCCTTTTTCATGCGTCTGCAAGGCACTGATGGTCCACATCTGCATTACGGGACCTTCTACGGCATGGTACAGGGCACGTGCCTTGTTGTGGCCGTTGACTATGATCATTACCTCTTTGGCACTAAGTACGGTACCTACACCTACGGTCAATGCAGTCTTGGGTACTTGGTTGACATCGTTGTTGAAGAAACGAGAGTTGGCGATGATGGTATCCGTCGTCAATGTCTTTTGGCGGGTACGTGAAGCCAAGGAAGAACCCGGTTCGTTAAAAGCGATGTGTCCATCGGGACCTATGCCACCCATAAAGAGGTCGATGCCGCCGTAAGACTTGATTTTTTCCTCGTAGCGGGCGCATTCTTCTTCCAAGTTAGCGGCATTGCCGTTCAGGATGTTGGTGTTTTCGGGCTTGATGTCAATGTGGCTGAAGAAATTATTCCACATAAACGAATAGTAGCTTTCCGGATGTTCCTTGGGCAGACCCACATATTCATCCATATTGAAAGTCACAACGTTTTGGAAAGAAATGACTCCCGCCTTGTTCAGGTCGATTAACTCCTTGTACATGCCCAGTGGTGATGAGCCTGTGGGGCATCCCAATACAAAAGGTTTCTCAGGTGTCGGATTAGCGGCTTTAATCTTGGAGGCAACATAGTTGGCCGCCCATTTCGATACGGACTTATAGTCCGGTTGAATAATAAGTCTCATAGATTTACGATTTTAGTATTATTTGATGAATTACAACTCACAAAGTTACAAATTATAAATTATAACAAGCAATGTATTTCTTATTATTTTATTTTCTGTCCTTCTTCAATCGGTCAGCCATGCCTTTCGCCAAGTGGGCGCACTGTTCATAAGTCAGCGGCTTCATGGCTTGTTTCATCTCTACCGGATCGGCTATCACTTCCACTTTGCTCTTTTCTATCCATTCGCCCATCCGTTTTACGGCGGCACCTGCCCAACAGAAAGAACCGAAATAACCAAAGTAGCGTCCTTTTACTTCGCGGAGCAATATTTTAGAGAGCAGGGCTTCTACTTCCGGGTAAATTTGGTTACAGTAGGTCGGGCTGCCGACAATCAGTCCGCGGTATTTGAAGATATCCATCAGAATGTACGAAGGGTCACTCTTGCTGACGTTGTGCAACACGATGTTCTTGATGCCTTGTGCCGAAAGTTCGGATGCGATGGTTTCGGCCATTTCCTCCGTATGTCCGTACATGGTGCCGTAGGCTATTACAACGCCTTCTTCGGCCTCATAACGGCTCAGGCGGTCGTAGATGCCTACCACACGGGCGATGTTTTCCGTCCACACGGGTCCGTGCGTGGAGCAGATGGTTGTGATGGGCAGGCTTCCCAACTTTGCCAGTGCTTTTTGTACCGGGTTGCCATACTTGCCTACGATGTTGGAGTAGTAGCGCACCATCTCGTCCCAATATTTGTCCAAATTGATGCGGGTATCGAGGAAACCTCCGTCCAAGGTGCCGAAGCATCCGAAAGCGTCACCAGCAAACAAAATGCCGTCCGTCTCGTCAAAAGTCATCATAGTTTCCGGCCAATGCACCATCGGGGTGAGGTAGAAACGCAGTTTGTGATGCCCCAAGTCGAGGAAATCGCCGTCTTTTACTTCGTAACGTTCGCCCGTCAGTCCATAGAATCCCTCTACCATACCGAAGGTTTGCTTGTTTCCTACGAGGATAATGTCGGGATATTGCTGCTTGATTAGCCGGATAGAGCCAGAGTGGTCTGGTTCCATATGGTTGATGATGAGGTATTGGATGGGGCGGTCGCCAATGACGCTGCGTATTTTGCGCAGGTAGCTTTCAAAGAAGCAAGCGTCTACCGTATCCACTAATGCCACGATGTCATCATCTATCAGATAAGAGTTGTAAGAGACGCCGTAGGGTAAGGGCCACATACCTTCGAAGAGGTGCTTGTTGCGGTCGTTCACGCCTACATAATGTACTTTGCCTTTAATCAATGTCTTCTCGTTCATATCTATGTTGTATTAATATACTTTGCAAAAGTACTATTTTTTATGGATTTCCAACTAATTTGCCTTGATAAGCTCCAAGTTCTTTCATTCTTTTTTGCAGACGGTGGTTGAACTCATAGTTTTTAAGCCCCCAATCGGGCGCGATGAGTAGTTCGCGGGGAGATTGGGAAACGAAGCGTTCGAGTACCAAGTCAGGGCGCAGGCGTTGGATGTAGTCAATGACCAAGTCTATGTATTCGTCCACATCGTGATAGAGGTGGAAATCAGCGGGCGAAGTTTCGTATTCGTGCGCCATGCGGGTACCTCTTATTAATTGGAGTTGGTGCAGTTTCAGGGTGGCAAGGGGCAGCCTTGAGATGTCTTTGGCTTGGCCGAGAATGTCCGTCCGGCTTTCGCCCGGCAAGCCTATTATGACGTGTCCGCCCGTTAGGATTCCGCGTGAGGCAGTACGCTCCACGGCGTCTACGGTCGTTTGCCAAGTATGTCCGCGGTTGATGCGCAGCAGGGTATGGTTGAGACAGCTTTCGATGCCGTATTCTACCAAAAGGAACGTCCGGTGGTTCAGTTCCGCCAGATAGTCCAGCAGGGCAGGGGGCATACAGTCGGGACGCGTGCCGATAACCAGTCCTACGACTCCATCTACAGCCAAGGCCGCTTCGTACTTGCGTTTCAGGGTTTCCAGTTCGCCATAAGTATTGGTGTATGCCTGAAAATAAGCCAAGTATTTCATCTCGGGGTATTTGTGGGCAAAGAAGGCTTTCCCTTCCTCCAATTGTGTCGTTACTGGTTTCTCCGTGTGGCAATATTCGGGACTGAACGTTTGGTTGTTGCAATAGGTGCATCCTCCATATCCGCGTGTCCCGTCTCGGTTAGGGCAGGTAAATCCTGCATTAATCGAAATCTTTTGTACCTTGAAAGGGAAGTATTTCCTTAGGAAAGTCGGGAAGTCGTTGTACAATGTTGGCGCGTCCATAGGCTGTCTTTTGAAAGTTTTTTGCAAAGATACATTTTCTGAGGAAACTTTCGCTCTCCAATTTACAATATAAGAGAGAAATTGTATCTTTGTCGGCATAACAACAAAAAATCAATTTCTATGAGACAGATAACTCTTACTCTACTTTGCTGCTTGCTCGTACTGACGGCGTATGCGCAAGGTGGCAAACGGCAACTGACGTTGCAAGAAGTCGTGTCGGGACAATTCCGTGTACATAATATTTATGGTGTCATCCCCATTCCCGGTGATGGGGAACACTATTCGCAAATGAATGCCGGCGACACGCAAATCATCAAGTATTCTTATAAGACCGGCCAACAAGTGGAGGTGCTGTTCGATGTGGCAACCGCCCGCGAATGTCCTTTCAAGCGGTTCGATAGCTATAGCTTTGCGCCCGATGGCTCCAAACTGCTTATCGCTACGGAGACTACTCCCATTTACCGGCGTTCGTACACGGCCGTACACTATTTGTACAGCTTGAAGCGTAACACGGCTGGCAAGATTAACAACGTCGTAGAGCGTCTTTCGGATGGAGGGCCGCAACAGGTGCCGGTGTTTTCGCCCGACGGCAATATGGTGGCCTTCGTGCGCGATAACAACATCTTTCTCGTAAAACTGCTCTATGGTAACAGCGAGAGCCAAGTGACCAAGGACGGTGAGCGTAACAAAGTGCTGAACGGCATCCCCGACTGGGTGTACGAAGAAGAGTTCGCTTATAACCGTGCGTTGGAGTTCAGCGCGGACAGCAAGATGTTGGCTTTTGTACGCTGGGATGAGAGTGAGGTCTCTTCCTACACATTTCCCGTGTTTGCCGGCGAGGCTCCCCGGATAGAGGCGTTTACCAAGTATCCGGGTGCTTATACCTATAAATATCCGAAGACTGGCGAGGTAAATTCCAAGGTCAGCGTGCATACGTTCGACATCAAGAGTAAAGTGACGCGCCAAATAGACGTCCCGTTGGACAAAGACGGCTATATTCCCCGCATCCGTTTCACCAAAGACCCGGAAAAACTGGCTGTCCTGACGTTGAATCGCCATCAAAACCGTCTCGACTTGTATTTTGCCAATCCCCGCAGTACGGTGTGCAAACTGGTGTTGCGGGACGAGAGTGACAAATATATTAAGGAAAGCGTCTTTGATGAAATCGTTTTCTACGACGAACATTTTAGTTTCGTGAGCGAACGGAGCGGTTTCAATCACCTTTATTGGTACAATATGACGGGTAGTCTGGCCAAGCAAGTCACTTCGGGCAACTACGAGATGAAGGGCTTTTTGGGCTACGACCCCAAGGAAGGCTCTTTCTATTACACTGCCAACGTGGAAGGCCCTCAGTACACGGCTGTGTATAAAACCGACCGCAAAGGGCGGCAGACCAAGCTTTCCTTGCAACAAGGAACAAACACCGCCCAATTCAGCAGCGATATGAAGTATTACCTCAACCGTTACACTTCGCTCAGCGAACCGCTGGTTATCACGCTGAACAATAACAAAGGGCAAGTGTTGACTACCTTGGAAGACAATGCCGCCCTGAAACAGAAGATGGCCACTTACGCCATGCCTGATAAAGAGTTCTTCAGTTTTAATACCACGGACGGTACCTCGCTGAACGGTTGGATGATGAAACCTGCCGACTTTACCCCAAGCAAGAAATATCCCGTTATCCAATATCAATACAGCGGCCCCGGTTCTCAACAAGTTTTGGATAATTTCAGCGTTAGTTGGGAGACCTATATGGCTTCGCAAGGTTATATTATTGTATGCGTGGACGGACGGGGTACCGGAGGACGAGGTGCGGACTTTGAGAAATGCACCTACCTGAACTTGGGCGTAAAGGAAGCGCGTGACCAAGTGGAGACAGCTCTCTACTTAGGCGGTTTGCCCTACGTGGATAAGAACCGCATCGGCATTTGGGGCTGGAGCTTCGGCGGCTATATGACCATTATGAGTATGAGTGAGGGCACGCCGGTGTTCAAGGCTGGAGTGGCTGTAGCGGCGGTAACCGATTGGAATTACTACGACACCATCTACGGCGAACGCTTTATGCGGACTCCGCAAGAGAATGCGGACGGTTATCGTGCCTCTTCCGCTTTTGCCCGTGCCGACAAACTGCACGGTAGGTTGCTTCTGGTGCATGGTATGGCAGACGATAATGTACACTACCAGAACTGTGCCGAATATGCTGAACATTTGGTGCAACTGGGCAAGCAATTCGATATGCAGGTGTACACCAACCGAAACCATAGCATTTTTGGTGGTAACACACGCTTGCATCTGTACACTCGCTTGACGGATTTCTTCAATGCGCAATTAAAATAAGAAATTATGGTTGAAAGAGTACGCAAACCTGAGTGGCTAAAGGTAAGCATCGGCGCCAACGAGCGTTACGCCGAAACCAAACGTATCGTAGAATCCCACTGCCTGCATACCATTTGCAGCAGTGGGCGTTGCCCTAATATGGGGGAATGTTGGGGAAGAGGCACGGCTACTTTTATGATAGGAGGTGGCATCTGCACCCGCAGTTGTAAGTTCTGTAATACGCCTACGGGACGTCCTTTGCCTCTCGACTCTGATGAACCGGCTCACGTGGCCGAATCTGTGCGCTTGATGAAGCTCACCCATGCGGTCATTACTTCCGTAGACCGAGACGACTTGCCCGACTTGGGGGCTGCACATTGGGCACATACCATCCGCGAGGTACGCCGTGTCAATCCGGATACTACGATAGAAGTCCTGATACCCGACTTCCAAGGACGGGAAGAATTGGTGGCGCAAGTGATAGAAGCCAGTCCGGACATCTTGGCGCACAATATGGAAACCATACGCCGCATCAGTCCCTTGGTGCGCAGTGCCGCCCGTTATGAAACCAGCCTCCAAGTGCTTCGTCAGATAGCCGGGAGTGGCATCAAGGCCAAATCCGGCATCATGGTCGGCTTGGGTGAAACGCCCGCCGAGGTAGAGGAACTGATGGATGACTTGTTGCAAGCAGGTTGCCGAATCATGACCATCGGCCAATACCTGCAACCCTCACACCGTCATTATCCCGTGGCGGAATACGTCACGCCCGAACAGTTCAAACAATACAAAGAAATCGGATTACGAAAAGGTTTCGACCAAGTGGAGAGCGGTCCCTTGGTACGTTCGTCCTATCATGCGGAGCAATCCTTCAAGAGCCTAAAGAAATGAGGTTCATTCGGCCAATGCGTAGGTGGTCTTGAATAAAATGAGGGTGTACCGAATTTGGGAATAAAATACGGAGACACAAAGACACGGAGGAAATATATCTGTAAATCAATGAAATAAAATCTCTGTGTCTCTGTGTCTCCGTGTTCTAAGTCATTTCGGCACACCCTTATTTTTCGGCTGTCAATCTATCATTTCGAATCCGCAATACGGAACCAATGCTTTTGGAATGCGGATGCCTTCGGGCGTCTGATTGTTCTCCAGCAAGGCGGCCACGATGCGGGGCAAAGCCAAAGCGGAACCGTTCAGCGTGTGGCAAAGCTCAATCTTCTTGTCGGCATTGCGGTAACGGCATTTCAGACGGTTGGCCTGGTAAGTGTCGAAGTTGGAAACGGAGCTGACTTCCAGCCAACGTTTCTGTGCTTCGCTATATACCTCGAAGTCGTAGCAGATGGCAGCCGTAAAGCTCATGTCGCCACCGCAAAGGCGAAGGATACGATAAGGAAGTTCCAACTTCTTCAGCAATCCTTCCACGTGGTCTAACATTTCCTGGTGAGACTGGCGGCTGTGTTCCGGCTTGTCGATGCGTACCAGTTCCACTTTGGAGAATTCGTGCAGGCGGTTCAGGCCGCGCACGTCCTTGCCATAGGAACCGGCTTCGCGACGGAAACATTCGGTGTATGCACAATTCTTGATAGGAAGGTCTTTCTCGTCCAAAATGACATCCCGGTAGATGTTGGTTACGGGAACCTCGGCGGTAGGAATCAAGTAAAGGTCGTCCACTTCGCAATGGTACATCTGGCCTTCCTTGTCGGGCAACTGGCCTGTGCCGTAACCTGAAGCTGCGTTCACCACCGTAGGGGGCATTATCTCGGTGTAACCCGAAGTACGTGCCTCGTCCAAGAAGAAGTTGATGAGGGCACGTTGCAGGCGGGCACCTTTGCCTTTATATACAGGGAAGCCGGCTCCCGTAATTTTCACGCCCAAGTCGAAGTCGATGATGTCATACTTCTTGGCCAATTCCCAGTGGGGCAGCGCGTCTTTTGGCAGTTCGGTCTCCATACCACCCATCTTGACCACGAGGTTGTCTTCGGCACCTACACCTTCGGGCACTTCCTCGTAAGGCACGTTGGGGATGGTGTACAGTAACGTTTGGAGGTCTCCGGCGGCCTGGTCCATGTCAGCCTGCAAAGTCTTGTTGGCCTCTTTCAGTTCAGCCACCCGTGCTTTGGCTGTTTCCGCCTCTTCCTTTTTGCCTTCTTTCATCAGTATGCCGATGGACTTGGAAAGCGAGTTCACCTCGGCGAGGTTGTTATCCAGTTGGGATTGTGTACTTCTACGTTTGTTGTTCAGAGCCAGTACCTGTTCGATGGCTTCCTTGGCATTGTTGAAATGCTTCTTCTCCAAACCGCGCACTACGGCATCGGTGTTTTCGGTAATTTGTTTGATAGTAAGCATAGCTTTTATCTTGATTTAAAAATGATACTCCGTTTGACGGGGCAAAGATAGTCTTTTCTTTTGTAAAAAAGAAAGCGGATGCAGGGTTTTGACACATACGAAGTTGTTTATAGCCGCTCCACATTATTCCGGTAGTCCGTCGGTGACAGACCGGTCTGCCTACGAAAGTATCTACACAAATAAGAATCGTCCTCAAAATGCATTTCTTCCGCAATCTTCTTGATGCTGAGGTCGGTGTTTGCTAAATAGGTTTTTATCTCCGATACGACCTCCTTGTCTATTAATTCCTTGGGAGACGAACGCAACACTTTTTGGCAGAGCTTATATAAATAAGAGGTGGTAATGCAAAGTTTGTCGGCATAAAACTGTACGTCGCGGCTTTCCTTGCAGTGAATGACCAACAGGCGGAAAAAGTCGGTCACCAGTTTCCATTGCCGGTTAATGTCCCCTTGCAAAGGCGGAAGTGTCAGACTAGCTATGCGGCTGTCCATAGCCAAGAGAAACGAATGAAAATGAGTCCTCAGTAAGGCGTCCCGATAGTTGGTCTCCGTATGCGTCTCTATCCAGCGCATCTGTTCCCACCATCCGTTCAGCAAAGTGGCTTCGTCCGGTGTGGCCCGATATATAGGATGTTCATAGAGAATATTCCAAAAGTGAGGAGAAGGAATATCCAAAATGGCTTCTTCCGCCAGGTCATACGATAGGGAGACATAACGGGCGGAAAAGGTTTCGGAGATACGCTCCATGCGAAACACTTCATCATAGAAGAACAAGGCAAAGCATCCTTTCCGCAAGGCATAGTTGCGGAAGTTGATGGAAGCCACCGCGTAACCGGAAGTGACAAGCAGGAAGACACAGCCATTGGTGTCTATTAGACTGCCCCGACTTTTCTTCAAGTCGGTAATCCCCACCGCCGAGCGTTCATAAGGGGGACAAAGTGTATATCGGGCATTGGTCATATCCTCTTTTTTCCCGCAAAAGTAATGATTTAAGGCGTAAGAAAATGATATTTGTCCCGAAAAGTACCATACGGGTAGGAAAAAACACCTCTTTTGTCACTGATTCCCGACCTATCTTTGCGGGCAAAAAAGAGAATGTATGAGAACAACTATGTCCAGAGCTGAACTTCAGCTTGCAAGGGGGCGTTTGCAGCCCCTTTTTTTCCGTTATGCCTTGCCCGGAGTGGTAGGTATGTTATTCCTTGCCTTGCAGTCCATCGCCGATGGGTTTATTGTGGGCAGGATGATTGGCGCCACAGCCTTGGCTGCGGTGAACATCGTCACGCCTGTCTATGCGTTGGTAACCGCCGTAGCCATCATTATCGGTGTGGGTACCCAGGCGCAGATGGGCATCCATATGGGCAGCGGCAATTACATCCGCGCCAAGGTGGCTCTGCATAGCGGCATATTGGGAGTGACGGCCTTCGTCATTCCGGCAACCGTCTTCATTAACCTTTTTGCAGACCCGATTGTCGTTTTCTTGGGAGCGAACGCCGAGTTGCTTCCTTTGTCGAAAGCCTATATTCATGGCGTGATGCCGTTGATATTTGGTGTGGGAGGCTTTCTGTTTTGCGACTACCAACTGAAGGCGTTGGGGCATCCGCGATTTGCCATGATTATTATGGTCTTTACGATTGTGCTCAACATTGGCTTGGGCGTATTGTTTGTGCTGATGGGTATGGGTACGTTTGGTGTCGGCCTGGGGTTGGGACTGAGTTTCACCATCGGTATGGTGGCTTCAGGCTCCATCATCTGGTGGGAGGTACGGCATACACCCCACTTACACGAAGTTCGCGGGCCTTTCTCCGGACAGATGCTGTGGCGCATCGCCTACAATGGTTCGTCCGAAGGTTTGGCCGAAGTGTCCATTGCCATTACGATGTTTCTCTTCAACCGCACGTTGATGGAGTATGCGGGTACGGACGGAGTGGCCGCCTTCACGCTTATCAACTACATCCTGTTTGTAGGGGTAAACGTGATGTTCGGTGTGGCAAACGGTGTGATTCCTATCATCAGTTATAACTTCGGAGCCGGCCGCGGAAGCCGCATCCTGGGTATATCCCGCCTGGCCATTAAGAGTAATCTCTTGATAGGTGCGGTGCTGATGGCCGCCTTATGGCTGTTTGTCAAGTCGATTATCGGATGGTTCATTCCTCCTACGGAAACGCATGTCATCGAGTTGGCCGTGGGCGGGGCGCACATTGTCGCCTTAGCCTTCTTGTTCAACGGCTTCAACCTCTTTGCCGCCAGTTTCTTTACAGCGGTAGACGACGCTTTCCTTTCGCTGGTGGTAGGAGCGTTGCGTGGATTGGTATTGTTGGTAATCTGCATCTTCGTGTTGCCCCATGTGTGGGGAGTTACCGGCATTTGGCTGGCTACGCCTGTGGCGGAAATCGGGACTATGCTTATTGTATTCGGTTTGGTCAAGCGGTGGAGGAAACGGCATGACGCCAGCCTTTTGCGGTAGGAAAGAAACAACAGAACTCAATCGATATGGCAAGAAAACTGAACATAACCTGGACGATGGTGGCAGCCGTCCTTATCTGTCTTACCTTGTGTATTGGAGGAATGTATCTTTCTCACTGGTATGCGGAACGGTATTTCCCGGTATCAGCCGGTGAGAACCCCCAAGCATTGCTGGGTGACAGTTTTGGTGCGGTAAATGCGCTCATATCGGCTTTCGCTTTTGCGGGTGTCATCGTAGCCATCATCATTGAACGTAACGAACTGATGCTGCAACGGAAGGATTTGTCTATTCAACAGCAGGAGTTCGCTACGCAAAACGCCACCTTGCAACTGCAACGTTTTGAGAATACCTTTTTCAATATGCTGACCCTGCAGCAACGCATTGTGCTCGACTTGTGCCACAAGGACGAACTGACTGGAAAAACAGTGCAAGGCCGCGAACTGTTCTTTTTCTCTTTTGAGATAATGCCCCATATGGTCGCGACAGGCTGTGGCAATCAAGAAAAGACCGTCAAGGGGATGCGCCATTACTTGAGCGTGAATGGCTTGGCATACTATGACCATTGCCATACTCCGTCTTACTTTGACCATTATTTCAGACACTTGTATACCATCATCAAGTTCATAGACAACTCCGACCTCTTGGCTTTTGATGAGAAATACAAGTATACCACGATGGTGCGCGCCACCCTCTCCCGCTACGAGTTGGTGTGGCTCTTCTATAACGGTCTGTCCGTAGCCGGCAATCCGAAGTTCAAGAAGCTGATAGAGAAGTATGCGCTTCTGAAAAATATGCGGGAGGACTTGCTCACCTTAAGCCGCGAAAATGAGGTCGTGCTTACACGCAAAGGCTTGACCCGGCAAACTTTGCAAGATTACGGATATCCGGGCACGGATTATAACTTTTGGGTCACGGCTGATGAGAATGCTCCAGCCCTTTACTACGTCAGTGCTTTCTATAATAAGGATGAATTGCGCGAGGGCATACGGAAAGCGCGGGACTGGGAGAACCTGATGAAAATGGGATAAACTAATTTATAAATAGATAGGAAATATGAAGAATCAGAAACGTGTCACACGTCGTGAGGCTCTCAAAAAGATGGGCATATCGGCGCTTGCGCTGACAGGTGGAGCACAAGCTGTTGCCTTGCTGACACAATCTTGTTCAAACACAAATGGAGAAACATTCCCGTTGAAAGCCGATTTGGATTTTACCGCGGAGTCTTTTCGTCCATCTTCAACATCAGTGTCGGTTGCGGAGCTGTTGTCGAAGGAGTGGCGTTGACCGAATTGTCGCTTGCTAATGTAGGATATGTGGGAGGTTGCATTGCGATTCTCGCTTTGCTCTTCGTCTAGAAGCGATTGCTGCCTTGGTTCGGGCGATAGTTGATTGAGAATTACTCATCCGCAGATATAATATAAACTAAATTTGATTGGACGCTTAATGGAATATCTATATAACTTATTGGAAACGATGCGTGACTGGGGGCATGACGGAGTGGTGGTATCAGTATTGATCTTATCGGTAGTCATCGCATTAGGTATCACGTTGAGTAAAATCCGATTAGGGGGCATCTCCTTGGGTGGAGCTTGGATTTTGTTTACCGGCATTGCGTTCGGGCATCTCGGTTTGGGACTGGATGCAAGACTGCTTCATTTTCTAAAAGAATTCGGATTAATCTTGTTTGTCTACTCCATCGGGTTACAAGTAGGACCTGGATTCTTCACCGCTTTCCGAAAAGGAGGAGTGGCTTTGAATTCACTTGCCGTCATTTCTATCCTGCTCAGTGCGGGTGTGGTAGTGATACTTTATTGTGTAACGGACATTCCTGCAACGGCCATAGCAGGTATCTTCTCTGGTGCTGTAACCAATACACCCGGAATGGGGGCAGCACAGCAAACATATAGTGACTTATATGGTGCAGACGCTGCTGACATCGCTACGGGATATGCCGTGGCCTATCCTGTAGGGGTAATAGGCACTATCCTGTCTTTGATTGCGCTTAGGTATCTGCTCCGCATTCATGTATATCGGGAACGAGTGGAAGCGGAACGATGTTTTGGCAGACCGCAGGAATTGGCTGTGCGCACTCTGTCTTTAATCGTTTTGAATGAAGCTATCGAAGGCAGACGAATTCGGGAAATAGTTCCTTTACTGAACCGCCGCTTCGTTATCTCCCGCATTCGACATCAAGGAGATAAGCACGACATTAAACTGGTGGAATCCGAAACGGTACTCCGCTTGAATGATCATATTTTGCTTGTCACATCCTCTACCGATGCGGAAGCCGTTGCGGCCTTCTTTGGCCGGGAAGTTTCTACAGATTGGGAAGATACAAACCTGAATCTGATGGTGCAACGCATTGTATTGACTCGTCCGGAATTGCAAGGACGTACATTGGCACAACTCAACCTGCGACAGAATCTGACCGTGAGCATCACCCGCATCCAGCGTGCCGGAGTGAATATTGTGGCTGCACCACACATTCCCTTGCAAATGGGTGATCGGCTGACGGTTATAGGAACTAAACAAGCGATGGCTAATGCAGAAAAAGAATTGGGAAACAGTTTGAAGCATCTGGATAATCCCAACTTATTGCCCATTTTTACTGGCATAGCAATCGGCTGTTTAGTGGGATGTATTCCTTTAGCCATTCCTGGGCTTTCTCAACCTGTAAAACTTGGTTTGGCGGGTGGACCGTTGGTGATTTCCATTCTGCAAAGTCGTTTCGGACCTTCTTATGGGATAGTCACTTATACAACAGCCAGTGCCAATCTGATGCTACGTGAAATTGGTATTTCTATGTTTTTGGCTTGCGTAGGGTTAGAGGCGGGTAAAAGTTTTGTCCCAACACTTTTACAAGGTGACGGACTCTTGTGGATGGTCTATGGAGTGGCTATAACCATTATACCTTTGCTATTGAGTGGCTTAATAGGACGTATGATATTCCGTCTAAACTATTACACTTTGATAGGAGTGCTGTCCGGTGCCAATACCAATCCTCCGGCTTTGGCTTATTCCAACAGTCAGGTTTCATGTGATGCACCGGCAGTAGGTTATGCCACCGTTTATCCCTTGTCCATGTTTTTACGGATACTGCTGGCTCAGTTATGGATACTGCTAACTTGTTAAAAAAAACATCTAATGAAACTAAAAGAAAAGAGGATGTCGTTCTCTTTCGAGTGACATCCCCTTTTTTCTTTATGAAGCTAATCAGAAAACTTATGCTTCTGCAGTACTTTCTGCCGGAATGACAGAAACGTAGCGTCTGTCTTCGCGGGTTACTTTGAACTGTACAGTACCATCTACCAAGGCGTAGAGAGTGTGGTCGCTACCCATACCGATGTTTCTGCCCGGATGGAATTCCGTACCTCTCTGACGAACGATGATGTTACCTGCCTTGCAAGCCTCACCACCGAATATCTTAACGCCTAATCTCTTACTTGCTGACTCACGGCCGTTCTTAGAACTACCAACACCTTTTTTATGTGCCATTTCTTCTTACTTTTTAAATTGATTAAGCTACTACTTCTTTGATTGTTAACTCTGTGAACTGCTGACGGTGTCCGTTCAGTTTGCGATAACCTTTTCTTCTCTTCTTGTGGAATACGAGCACTTTGTCGCCCTTTACCATCGGAGAAACAACTTCGCAAACAACCTTTGCACCTTCTACGGTAGGCAAACCTACAGTGATGTTTCCGTCTTTGTCAATCAACAGAACTTTTTCAAACTCAACTGTTGCACCGGCTTCTGCGTTTTGAATGTGGTGAACAAACAGCTTTTTGCCAGCTTCTGCCTTAAATTGCTGGCCTTGGATTTCTACAATTGCGTACATTTTATATATAATGTATAAGTTAACTCCGCCGGGTGGTCTCTAATCACTTAGAAATCTCTTTGTCGAACCCGGTTAGGAATAATCGGGCACAAAAGTACTGCTTTTTATTGAACCAACCAAACGAATGCGGTTTTATTTTGAAATATTTTTAAGCAAGCTTGACTGTTTTCCGCTCGATTTGCACTACCTTTGCCCCGAATTTAAATAGACAAACACAATGGGCTATACCACTTACCTTTTCGACTTTGATTATACGTTGGCCAACTCTTCGGCCGGCATTGTTCTCTGTTTCCAACACGTGTTGCAACGCCACGGTTACACCGGAGTGTCCGATGAAGCCATTAAGCGTACCATCGGCAAGACGTTGGAAGACTCTTTTTCTATTCTGACAGGCGTGACCGACCTTGTCACTCTGCAGGCCTACCGGAGTGAATATGTGAAAGAGGCCGATGTGTATATGACGGCCAACACGGTACTCTATCCCGAAACCCATTCGACCCTAAAGGTCTTGAAGGAGGCCGGGGCGAAAACGGGTATTATCTCTACTAAGTTTCGTTATCGTATCCGTGAATTGCTGGATAAGAAACAGCTTACCGATTTGTTTGACATCATCGTAGGAGGAGAAGACGTAAAAGCGCCCAAGCCTTCACCCGAAGGGTTGCTGTTTGCGATTGGGCATTTGGGGGTGTCCAAAGAAGAAACGCTTTACATAGGCGATAGCGTAGTGGATGCGGAAACGGCACTTGCCGCCGGTGTGGACTTTGCGGGAGTGACACACGGAGTCACGACTGCGGACGAACTGGCTCGTTATCCGCATCGCAAGGTGATGCGTTCGTTGGAAGAGTTAATAGGTTGAGCGATGTACGAAGTAAGGATAAAAGGCAAAGCATCATTGGATAAATGACCAAGTATCCAATGATGCTTTGCCTTTTATTCAATACTGTGAAAAAAAATCGTTTGTTATAGTGATATCTTGAGACAATCTATTTCACAGCTTTGGGAAGTTGCCAACTGAACATCTTCAATAGTTACATATCCATAACCGGCATTCTGAATGTCGGTAAATGTCCAATTGTTTGGACGGGCGGTTTGATTTGTATAACTATGAATCGGTACAAAACTTTTTCCAGAATAGGATTTCACTTCGCCTTCTTTTCTTATAGTTGCCAATACTCTAAATGCGATATGGTCTCTTACGTCAAACTTGCAATCTTGAAATAATAAAGCCGGAATATTTGCTTGGTATGTTCGATTGGGTAATTTAGTAGAGTACACTATACAATTATTCGATTTGTTTTCTACTTCAGTAGCATTATCTATATATAAACTTGTTCCTTTCGGAATATATACACCATAATTATTGTAATCAGTTGATATGTCGTATGTAGAAATGATTTCTTCAGCATTTAGAGTAACTCTTACGGGTGTTAAACTATAATGCACATTGGCGTCTAAATCGGGGTTAGTTACAGTTTGATAGGTTGGTTGAAAGAATACATTATAAACATAAAAAAGTTTTCCACTTGTATTCTGTGTCCATCCTTTTAGCTGTAAAGGAGCATTCACATTATACTCGGGAACTGTCTTTAGATTCCAAACGCCTAATCGCTTTCCCAAACCGTCCAAAGGTACGCCTGCAATGGGCTTAATCATACCAGATGATGGCTGTGAAGATTTACCGGTGACAGTTATTTTACCGTTTGTACTGAACTGTAAATCATATGAAGTATGAGTACTTCCTACCACTGAATTAAAAATTAAATTTAATCCGGCTGAAATAAAACCGGAGATACCTTTCTCTATTAATGAAGAAATTCCGCCAATAATTATTTTGATAGGTTTGCTTGCGTCAGAGCCAATATTGTTGTTTATCCAATTTTTTCCGGCATTACCAAAAGCATTGGCAATACCTTCGATCGGATTTGAAGAATCATTGGTAGATGTTACGATTGTCCCTTCTGAAGTTGAATTGTACGCTCCTGTGAACTCGTAAGTTGATTCGTTGAGCGCATAGCCTGATATGCTGAGTTGTTCGTTCATGCTATTCTCATCGTAAGCTAGCTCCACCATAAAACAATTCCAACCTTGTTCAAACCCTTGTGTTAATCCATTTTTTGTTATGGCTGATATGCTAATCTGATAGGGTGACTCCGTACTATCCAATGGCTTAGCAAATTCGGGAACAAAATTAAATAATTTTGTTCCTCCATCTATCGAAAGTAGCCAATAAGCATTGTTGTTACTGTTAACGTATGATTCAATATATAAGAATCCTTTTAATACTCCAGTATATTGGTTGTAGAATAAAATATAGTTGAGTCCTTCGTCTGCATTGGTTACTGTTTCATCATAGCCAATAATATCTACGTTGGTATATAGTATTTCCCAATGGTTTTCTACACTAATCTCAGTTCTGATGTCATCCGGAACTGTAGTGGAGATGGAGTTAGCCCAAGGTGATAATACTTTTTTACCGCTTTTTAGTATGCATTCCTTACATTCTATCCATGGTTTGTTAATATTAGAACGTGTATTGGCCGAAGTTCTGGGTATGTTTTGTTCTATATATTCATCCATAGAATTTTGGCATGAATAAAGTGTAATAATAAGACTATAAAGGATAAGTAAAACTTTTGTTTTCATAAATGTCATGTTATTAGAAATGTTTGTTAAAACATTAATTGGTTATTCCTCAATATTGCTATACCCATATCCTTCCTGTTGATTAGTCACACAAACGTCATAATATTCTTTCCATCTATCTAACATTAGTACGGAATCTGGGACTTCTCCTGACAATCTGTTTCCGGAGAGAAATGGGGGAGGACCTACAAAATCATCTTCCCATACCTCGAACGGGAGTTCCGTTATATTATTATCTCTACAGTTAACATTCATTTGTGGCTTGTTCAGAATTTCTATGGGGAAACGTCCGGACAGCTGGTTGCCGTTCAGGTACAACAGGTCTAATTTGGGCAGATTCTTTAAGCTTTTCGGAATTTCTCCGCTCAGTTTATTGCCATATAAGTGCAAGTAGACGAGGTTTGACAAATTTCCAAGTGTTTCCGGAATACTTCCCTCAATGTCACAATTGGTAATTTTAAGTACTTGTAGTTGGCGTAAATTCCCTATTTCCGGAGGAATTTCCCCATTAAGATAGTTGTCTCCAAGTACTAACAATTCTAATTTCGTCAGTTCCCCTATCCACGAAGGAATATTGCCGCTCAACGTGCCTCCGGGAATTGCCAATTTACGTAGTTCCGTCAGTTTCCTGAACTCTTCGGAAATCGTATTTTTGTATCTACCGCCATAGGATTCGAATCCGGTTATCCTTAATTCATTCTTATCCAAATCCAACATTGTCTCTACTCCGTTCCAAGTGTGTCTGTCAGTTAAATCCCATTCGACACTCCATGGCCCCATGGCTTTGTAAATGTTGACCATGGCTAAACTGTCCGAAACATTCAGTCTGAGTTTCGTCTCATCAAAATGAGGACTCTCGGGAGGATTTTCAGGCGTTTCTGTCTCTTTATCGCATGATACGATAAATAGGGACAATAAAAACTGTGCGCAAATAATTTTTGCAATGAATAAAAGTGTTTTCATACTATGTTAATTAAAAGATTCATAATAAAATTCTCCCTCAAGTTCTGTTTTCCCATCCGAAATCCAAAGAGTGTACGTCCCATCCAAGAGTTCTGCAAGTACTATTTGAATAGTATTTCCTGCAATTACATTACAAGATCTTGTGTAGACAGAAGTTCCCATTTTATCGATAATTTCTATTACAATGGGTTTGCTGTCTCCCCAAAATTCCAAATTAAGTTCCTTGCTTTCATCATTCCAGTAAGCTTCTACGGGAATCACTTGGCTTAAATCACGGTCTTCGTAACTCTGTTGTTTGCTCAATTTAATGCTTTTTGAATTGGCATTAATCATCAAGGGAATTAGCAAACAAACGCCTAGTAGTACATGTTTTAGTCTCATAATAATTAGTCTTTTTGATTAATACTTCCGTAAAAATAGAAAAGACTGAGTGGGAAATGAAACCAAAGTGAATTTATTTGCTATACAATCTTTTGTTGATTTTCAGTGATTTAGAAAATCTGAGCTATACATAGATTTATGTGAATTATGATCTAACGCATTGGAAACTAATAAGATATTTGGCTTTGACAATAGCTGGTTAAAATGTCGATAAGTCTGCTCTCTTTTTGCATTTCCGTAGCCAGTTTTTGTTTGATACGGTTGCGTTTTACAGATACCGAGGTAGGCAAAATACCCAATAGGACAGCTTCATCGTTACTGTCAAAACCGAGTATATGCAGGTAACAATATTGCCATTCTTCATCTGTTAAATGTGGACATTGCTTGAAAAGTAAATTATGAAAGTGGGGGTAAATGATATTAATTTCCGTAGACAAAGCTTTCCATAGTTTTTCATTTAATAGAGCTTTACTTTTGTTCGGCTGTTTTTTACTACAGAGTGAAGTTAATTTCTTATAAATGCTTGACGATGTTAACTGTAGTTGTTGTAACCGTTGATATTGCTCGGTTAGGAAAGTTATTTTGTTTTGGAAATGCATTCTTTCTTCTTGATTATTATTTTTCAAAATGGTTAATGTATGTTTTGTTTTTTCCAATTGTGCAATGATTAGGATTCGCTCTTGGTTCAGTCTGTCCATCCGTTCTTTTTGCCAATGAATTTTTTGTTTGGCATCTTTTCTATAGAAATAGAAAATGAGACCGCCTATTAAAAAGCAACAGAATAGAATAATCATATAGAGTAGATAGCGTTGGCGGGCATTTTCAAGCCTTTGATTTTCTTCTTGCATCTTTAAGTTATTGTATTTTTGCTCAACCTCTAATACGTCTGCTTTACTTTGTGTGATAATGATGGAGTCATAAATAGTAAAACTGATTTCTTTGTAGTGAAGCGCTTCTTTATAATTTCCGAGGGATTTGTATATTTCGCCGTACATATCATTTAAAGTATAGTCGTTTGAATCACGTGGATATAGTCGGTCTACTAAAGCTTTGGCAGACACGGGGTCTCCCAAGGCTATATAAGATTCAGCTAAGCCTATGGAATCATAAGTACGGTGTCGGGTGTCAAGTGTTATACCTCTTTTAAAATAATAGACAGCCGAGTCGTAACGTTGTTCTAAGTAATGGATATTGGCTCGTGTATTGGCTATGTTATAATCCAATCGCTGTACTTTTATTGCTCGGGCTATTGAGTCGACTTTTTTCATAAGCAGTTTGGCTATAGAAAATGAATCGATAAAAGCGTATTCTGTTGCTAAATGATTTAATGCATAAGCTTGGCTGAGGGAATTACCCGCTTGCGAAAAAAGGGAAGCAGCTTCTGCGTATTTTTCCCGAATTTTATCCGAAAGATGATTAATGCGATATAAATCAGCCATATATGTACAAATGTATCCGGCGATGTTGTACTGCTCGTGTGTTTGTGCCAAACGCAGAGCATCTGCATATGTCTGCATAGCTAAATCATATTTTTCCTCTTTGGCATAGGCACGTCCCAAGAAGAGAGCGGCTTGTGCTCGTTCTCTGACAGATTCGTGCCGATCTATCCATGCTTTTGCCTGTTTCCATTGTTCAGAAGATAGTGTATCGGCATGGGTGTAATGGGTTGCACGTCCTTGTTCCATACACCAATAGGCGAATTTGTAGTCGCTTGACTTGCTTTTGTCATTGTTGCATCCAGTGGTAAGGAGCATAAATCCTATCAAATAGAATAGTATTTGCATAGTGATGTGATTTTATAAGGAAACAGACAAATAACTGAATCCTTGATACGATTAGTAATCGTCATGCGGTACGATTAGTAATCATTAGTGGTCGAAAGATTTTAATTAATTAATTACCAACGTTTTATTTGTTTCGATTATTTTTGCTACCTTTACAGCATAGATAAATGTAGTAAAAACG
>CALUIQ010000193.1 GCA_944320735.1 uncultured Bacteroides sp.
GGTAAGCGGACTGAAGGACGTGGGCTTCAAAGGCCAATTCCGTTTTTTGAAGAAACCGGCTCCGTGGTTGATATTGGGGGCTACGGCATTGGGCAATGGAGGCGTGTTTTGTTGGTATAGCTACATCAATCCGTTGCTGACGGAAGTCTCCGGGTTTAGCGTTGAAAGCATTACTTCCCTAATGGTGTTGGCGGGTTTTGGAATGGTGGTTGGCAATTTGGTTAGCGGGCGTATGTCCGACCGTTATACACCAGGCCGTGTAGGTACGTTTGTGCAAGGCGGCATTTGCGTCATACTTCTGCTGATATTCTTCCTTTCGCCCAATCCTTGGTGCTCGGCGATACTGATGGCCTTGTGTACGACGGGGTTGTTTGCCGTGTCCAGTCCTGAACAGGTGCTTATCATACGGGTGGCACCCGGTGGTGAGATGTTGGGAGGCGCTTGCGTGCAGATAGCTTTTAACTTGGGAAATGCCATTGGCGCCTATGTGGGCGGGTTGGCAACAAGTTATGGATACCAGTTTCCGGCATTGTTCGGTGTGCCCTTTGCGATGGTCGGATTTACCTTATTCTTTATCTTCTATAAAAAATATCAGAGTCAATATTGATTTCTTCGAGGATTTTTCCGTATGTTTGCTCCGATTTTAAATTTAAATGGATAGATGAATATGAAAACATGGAAATTGACGAGCTTACTGATGATGGTGTGTGTATGGACTTTTACATTAACCTCTTGTGGCGATGACGTTACTTATTATACCATACAGAACAGTGATGAAATGTTGTGTTCCCGTACGTGGGTAGAGGAGTATGACACGACCAACGAGGACGGGGTGATGGTGAGCTGTGTGCATCAGCTGAAATTTTCTGCGCTCAATAATGACAAGAGCGGGCAGGAAATTCACCAATATTACTACACCGGGGAGAGTCGGCCGTATTATGAAACCAGCCGCAATTTCAGTTGGGAATGGTTGGACAATACGAAAGAAGGCCTTCGCATAGACTTCGGTGGAGGAAACGTTGTTTACTTTGAGAACGTCTGGGTGCGCGAACATTATTTGTCCGGCAAGCTGAACGGTGCGCAAGTAACGTTTACAGACGCAAACTATCATCGCTAAGAGATTGTACAGAATGAAAGAGGGTGCGTCAAAATGATTTTGATGCACCCTCTTTTTATCCTTGTTTCTTGATTAGCAGTTTTTTGAAGTCAGACGGATAAGGCGTTTCAAACTCCATCGGTTCTCCCGTGACGGGATGATAAAAGCAGAGTTTGAACGCGTGTAATGCCAATCGGCCGATGGGATTCAAGTCTTCAAAACCGTAGCGTCCATCGCCGATGACGGGGTGTCCCAGGTCTTGCATATGGACGCGTATTTGATTCTTCCGTCCAGTTTCCAGATGCAACTCTACCAAGGAGAATCCGTTGGCGCGCTTGATGGTTTGATAATGGGTGATAGACTCTTTGCCTCCATCGTCCATGGGGCTGGAGTGTACGTACAGCACACGGTCGGTCAGCCACGAATGCACGGTGCCGGCGTTCTGTTCCATTTCTCCGGCTACTACGGCCACGTACCTGCGGTCATACACAATCTCGTGCCAGTTGTCCCGCAGGGTATGTTGGGTCTTTTCATCTTTGGCAAACATCATCAGGCCCGATGTGTCCCGGTCCAATCGGTGAACCACATATACGCGGTTGGGGCGTCCGGTGGAACGTTTCAGATATTCGTTCAGGATGGTGCAGGCGGTTCGCTCCTTTTGCCGTTCGGTACTTACCGAGAGCAGGCCTTGCATCTTCTCTACCACAATCAGGTATGCATCCTCGTAAACTATCTTCAAGAGCTTGTTGTGAAACTCCTTCTTTCCTTTTTCGCGGCTGATTTGGACCTTCATTCCCGGTTGTAGCGGATAATTGTATTGGGTGGTAATGACATGATCGACAAATACCACTCGTTTACTCAGCAAGCTTTTCAGCTTCGTGCGGCTGGCTTGCGGCATTTTGGCAGCCAAGAACTCCATGAGTCCCATTGGCTCTCTTACGATGTAGTCAGTATATTGAGCTTGGGCTCTTGCCATTCTTCTATCTTTCATCACAATCAGAGGGCTTAATCTTTTAGTTCGAGCAATACTACATTCTCCACGTGGTGGGTATGCGGAAACATATCTACCGGTTGTACGGCCTTGACACGATATTTTACATCGAGCAGCTGCAAATCACGAGCCTGAGTGGCCGGGTTGCAACTGACATAGACGATGCGTCGGGGCTGGGCAAACAGGATGACGTTCACTACGTCGGGGTGCATGCCGGCGCGGGGTGGGTCGGTGATGATGACATCGGGACGTCCGTGCTCGTTGATAAACTCTTGCGTCAGTATGTCCTTCATGTCACCGGCAAAGAAGAGCGCATTCCCGATGCCGTTGATTTCCGCGTTTACCTTGGCATCCTCGATGGCTTCGGGTACGTATTCGATGCCAATCACCAGGCGTGCTTGGCGCGATACGAAATTGGCGATGGTGCCCGTGCCGGTGTAGAGGTCGTACACCAGTTCGTTGCCCGTCAGACCGGCAAAGTCGCGTGCCACTTTATACAGCTTGTAGGCTTGTTCCGAGTTGGTCTGATAGAATGATTTCGGTCCAATCTTGAAGCGCAACCCTTCCATCTTTTCAAAGATGTGATCTTCTCCCTTGAACACCTGCACGTCGAGGTCTGTAATGGTGTCGTTCACCTTGTTGTTTACGACGTAGAGTAGGGAGGTGATTTCCGGAAACGTGTCGGCTACGTATTGCAACAACTCTTTGAAGAGACGCATTTCTTCCTCGCGCTCCACACGACACACCAAGATAACCATCAATTCGCCGGTAGAGGAAGTGCGGACGATAAGGTTGCGTAACATCCCTTCGTGCGTGCGTATATTATTAAAGGTATAGTCGTGTGCATAGGCATAGTCGCGGATGGCGTTTCGGATGCGGTTTGAGATGTCATCTTGCAACCAGCATTTTTCAATGGCCAGCACTTTGTCGAAAGCATTCGGAATGTGGAAGCCCACGGCGTTCATCTGCTCGTACACCACGTCTTGCCTTACTTCCTCCGGTGTCAGCCAACGCTTGTTGGAGAAAGTGTATTCCAGCTTGTTGCGGTAAAACTCCGTCTTGTCCGAACCCAATATGGGGGAGATTTCAGGAAGCTCTATTTTTCCGATGCGGGTCAGGTTGTCCGTCACTTGCTTCTGTTTGTACTTCAGTTGCTCCTTATAGGGAAGCACCTGCCATTTGCATCCGCCGCACACCCCGTAGTGTTGGCAGAAGGGAACGGCACGCACGGGCGAATATTGGTGGAAGTTCACCGCTTCGGCTTCGGCGTAATGATGTTTTTTCCGTTTCACTTGCAGGTCTACCACATCGCCCGGCACCACGTAAGGCACAAACACGACCAGGTCGTTCACCCTTGCGATAGCCTTTCCTTCAGCGGCTACGTCCGTGATGGTAATGTTCTCCAGCAGGGGGAGTTCTTTTTTCTTTCTTGCCACTTTTGTATCAGTTTGAAAATTTCCGGGTGCAAAAATACGGATTTTCCGGCAAATAACAGTAAAGGTGCGGAGAGATAAATCCAGAAGAGCTTGTTTGGGACAGTACTTCCTATGGAGTACTGGAGTATTTCCTAAGGAAGTACTCCAGTACTTGCCGGAAAGTACTGAGCGCTTCCTTAGGAGTGTGGGTAGGGTATCTGTGTCGCTTATCGTTTTAGCAAAGGCAGGGAGATGCTGAAAGTAGAGCCTACGCCCTCGGTAGAAGTGAACCAAATCTTGCCACCGTTACGGGTGATGAAATCCTTGCAAAGCGACAGCCCCAGTCCGGAACCTTCTTCATTCTTGGTGCCATAGGTCGTATAGGCGGTTTCGGGATTCATCAGCTTGAGTTGGTTCTCTTGGCTGATGCCGCATCCTTGGTCTTTGATGTGCATGATGGCCATGCCGTCTTTCTTCTCCATCTGTACGGTAATTTTGCTGCCTACCGAACTGAACTTGTAGGCGTTGCTAAGCAGGTTGCGCACAATGGTCTTCATCGTGTCAATGTCTACGTTTACCATCAGCGGGCCGCAGGGTTTCATTTCCAGTTCAATCCGTTTCATGTCACCTGTCAGCTTGAAGATTTCCAACACGCCGTTTACGATTTCCGTCAAGTCGGCCTCTTGGGGTACGAGGCTCAATTGTCCGGTCTGGCTCTTGCTCCACTTCAATAAGTTGTCCAACAGGGAGAATACGTCTTCCGTCGTCTGGTTGGCACTGACCAACAATTCGTGCATTTCTTTACCAATTTTGTCCGCGGTTAAGTTGACCAATAACATATTCAGTACCATCTTGATAGAGCCGATAGGCGAACGGAGGTCGTGGGCGATAACAGAATACAAACGGTCGCGCCCGGCGATGATATGTTCCAACTCCGTGTTTTTATCGGCCAAGAGGCGCTTGGCGGCTACCAGCGATATCTGATGATAAATGCGGGTGATGAGCTCCTCTTTGTTGAAAGGTTTGGAGATGAAGTCGTTTCCGCCCGCTTCGAATCCTTTCACAATGTCGGCCGTACTATTGAGGGCTGTCAGAAAAATGATAGGCACATCGCTTGTCTGAGGGTCGCTCTTAAGTTTTTTGGCCACCTCAAAGCCGCTCAAGTCAGGCATCATAACATCCAGCAACAACAAATCCGGTTTCTCGTTTTGGGTCATCTCTATGGCTTGATGCCCGTTGGAAGCCGTCATTATACCAAATTTCTCGCTTGTAAGAAGCACCTTCAACAACATGAGGTTAGACATCACGTCGTCGACAACCAGAATTTTGTATTCCGAAGGGTTAATTTTCATGTCCATCATCGTTCTATATTTTAATGGTTATTTTTTTGACTATAATCCTATCTCGTCGGGAGGCTTTAACACCGTTCCTTGAAGTAATCTATCACGTGGCGCAATCCCTCATCAAGCGAAATCTTGGGATTCCAGCCCAAGACTTTCTGCGCCAGTGATATGTCCGGTTTGCGCTGCTTGGGGTCATCGTGGGGTAGGGGCTTGAAGATGATTTCCGATTTGGAGCCGGTTATGTCAATCACCTTGCGAGCCAGTTCCAATATCGTAAACTCACCGGGATTTCCTATGTTAATGGGGCCGATGAAGCCATCATCCGTATTCATTACGCGTATCATACCTTCTATCAGATCGTCTACATACTGGAAGCTGCGCGTCTGTTCTCCCGTCCCGTATATGGTTATCGGCTCGCCTTGCAGGGCCTGTACGATGAAGTTGGAAATTACGCGTCCGTCATTGGGCAACATGTAAGGACCGTATGTATTGAAGATGCGGATAATCTTGATGCGCACGCCGTTTTGTCGGTGATAGTCCATGCAGAGGGTCTCGCCACATCGTTTGCCTTCGTCGTAACAGGAGCGGAAGCCTATCGGATTCACGTTTCCCCAATAACTTTCGTTTTGGGGATGTACCGTCGGGTCGCCATACACCTCGCTGGTAGATGCTTGTAGAATTTTGGCGTGGTTCTTTACCGCCAAATCCAGCATATTGATAACGCCCATGACGGCGGTCTTTATCGTTTTGATGGCATCGTATTGATAATGTACCGGTGAGGCGGGGCAAGCCAAGTTGTATATTTCGTCAATGCCTTCTGTTTCATACGGAGTGACGATGTCGTGGAGCACGAACTTAAAATTAGGATTGTTTCTGAGAAGGGCGATGTTTTGCTCTGATCCTGTGAAGAGATTATCCAGGCATATCACGTGACATCCTTCCTTCAAAAGCCTACGGCATAAGTGAATCCCTATGAAGCCGGCGCCTCCTGTGACTAATACTTTTTTCATCATTGCTTATAGATTGAAGCCTCTTATATAAATATATGTTGTTTTCTTTTCTATTCGTTTACAAAAGTAAACTATTTGTAGCAATGATGCAAAAAAATGAGCAATTCTTTTGTATAAATGTTGTCTAATCAGTCAGGTAAATTCACGATGCACGTGAAACCGAAAGTATGTGGTGGGCATAAAACCACACAACGACATAAGCTGCTAAGGGTACGATGAATGACACGACCATATTGCTATAGTCTGCCACTAAGCCCATCAGAAGGGGACCTACCACGCCTCCTACGGGCGTCATCATCAGGAAAGAAGAAGCGCGCTTGGTGTGGACTCCTAATCCCCGGAGGGACAAGGCGAAGATGGTGGGAAACATAATGGCTTCGAAGGCATAGCCGCATAACAGGGCTACCAATGACACCATGCCCAGATTGAGTAACACCAATGTCGTGGTGACAACCACGCCCGAGGCGCAACAGAACAACATCTTCTCCGCCCGCACGCTGCGCATGATCCAACTCCCGGCGAAACGACCCAGCATGAACAAGCCCAAGCCGCCGAACGAGAGCACCCACGAAGCCTCGCGGGCGTGCATCCAGCCTTGCTCTACCACGTAGTTGATGAAGAAACTGTTGATGGAGATTTCGCCTATCTCGTAAGCGAACAACGCTATCAGGCCGAAAACGAAAAGCCGGTGCGACCACAAGCCTACAACATGGCCTTCGGCGTCCACTTCTTTCTCGTGCTCGATCTCGGGCAGCTTGATGCGGGAGAAAATCAACGCCACCAGCAATACCACGACTCCCATGCACACGTAGGGCAACGCCACGTTGCCGCTCCCTTGCCCGCCATCGTCGGAGAAGAGCAGCAAGCCTGTCAGGATAGGGGCGCAAATGCATCCTAAGCCATTGAACGATTGGGCAAAATTCAAACGGCTGGCGGCTGTTTCCTTGGGACCCAACTCCGTGGCATAAGGATTGGCGGCCGTCTCCAAGAAAGTCAGTCCACATCCGATGACAAACAAGGCAAACAGGAAGAGGTTGAACGACATGTAGTGTTGCCCCGGAATGAAGATGAACGATCCCAACCCGTAGAGCAATAGGCCAAATACGACACCCCGCCGATAGCCGAAGCGCGTGATGAAGAGTCCGGCGGGAATGGCCATCACGAAATAGCCCAAGTACATCATGGCCTGTATCATGGCCGAATGGGTCTTGGTGATGTGCAACAGTTCTTGGAAGTGTTTGTTCAGCACGTCAAGAATGGCGTGCGCAAATCCCCACAGAAAGAACAGGGATATAATCAGGATGAAGGGAACCAAGTATGATTCGCCTATCAAGGGTACTCGCTTTTGTTTCATTGGATTGTATGTTCCTATTTAGATAATACTTCGTTTATCTCCTTCAATTCCGCTTCGCTGAAACTTGTGTTTTGCAACGCTTTTAGATTATCGTCCAACTGCTCTACCGAACTGGCTCCTACAATGACCGATGTGACCAGCTTGTCCTTCAGCAGCCATGCCAAGGACATTTCGGCCAATGTTTGCCCGCGTCGGAGGGCAATGTTGTTCAATGCCTGTATACGGGCCAGAACTTCCGGGGTCAGTGCGCTTGCTTTCAGGAAGCCTCCTCGCGCTATGCGCGAATCTTCGGGAATGCCGTTCAGGTATCTGTTGGTGAGCAATCCTTGTGCCAAGGGGGAGAAAGCGATGAAGCCAGCCCCATTCTCATGGGCCAATTCTAAGATATGTTCGCGTTCCGGCTCTATGTTGAAGAGGTTGTATCGTCCTTGGTAGGCCAGGCAAGGCACGTCGTGCTCGCGCAAATATTGGTAAGCCCGGCAAGCTGCTTCGTAGGGGTATTTCGAGAGTCCTACATAGAGTGCTTTGCCTTGTCGCACAATGTCTACCAGTGCTTGCATGGTTTCCTCAAGTGGTGTCTCGGGGTCATAGCGGTGCGAATAGAAGATGTCCACATATTCCAAGTTCATGCGTCGCAGGCTTTGGTCGATGCTTGCCATCAGTGACTTGCGTGAGCCCCATGTGCCATACGGACCGGGCCACATGTCGTGCCCCGCCTTGGTGGAGATGAACAACTCGTCCCGATAGGGAGCGAAAGACGATTTCATGATTTGGCCAAAAGTCTCCTCGGCGCTACCGTTCGAGGGACCGTAATTGTTGGCCAAGTCGAAGTGGGTGATGCCGCAATCGAATGCATGGTGTAGCTTTTGTTTGCTTCCCGCCAGCGTGTCCACATCGCCGAAATTGTGCCACAAGCCCAATGAAATTTCGGGCAAAAATATGCCGCTGCGTCCTGCCCGCCGATATTTCATGCCCTGCTGGTAGCGGTTCTCAGCCGGGTGATAAAAGGGGTCTGTCATATCCTTATTATATATGCATTGATGCAATGCGATTAACTTGAATGTATTACAAAAACAAAAGAACGGAGTTACGTCTTCCTTGTGACCTAACTCCGTTCTTCTTCTGAGCGGAAAACGAGACTCGAACTCGCGACCCCAACCTTGGCAAGGTTGTGCTCTACCAACTGAGCTATTTCCGCAAATGCCCCTTTTCACAAAGGGGTGCCCAGAACAGGACTCGAACCTGCATGCCTCTCGACACACGCACCTGAAACGTGCGCGTCTACCAATTCCGCCACCTGGGCTTCCACAAACAAACATAAACAAAGGAGCGGAAAACGAGACTCGAACTCGCGACCCCAACCTTGGCAAGGTTGTGCTCTACCAACTGAGCTATTTCCGCAAAACTGATAAGCGAATGCGTGAAGAGAAGGAGACTCGAACTCCCACGACATTATTGTCACTACCCCCTCAAAGTAGCGCGTCTACCAATTCCGCCATCTCTCCAAACATCGAAATCTTTCAAAGAGCATTGTCCATTTACCTTAGTGCCCAGAACAGGACTCGAACCTGCATGCCTCTCGACACACGCACCTGAAACGTGCGCGTCTACCAATTCCGCCACCTGGGCTTCACGGTAAATATGACAAAGAGCGGAAAACGAGACTCGAACTCGCGACCCCAACCTTGGCAAGGTTGTGCTCTACCAACTGAGCTATTTCCGCGATTGCGGATGCAAAGGTAGGCATTTTCTGTAAATCTCCAAACATTATGCGCATTTTTTTGCACAAAGATTTGAGTTTTCTGCTACACGATTGCAAATCGCAACTGATTATCAGCACATTCTATCCCGATAATCTTCATAAGAAAATTCACGGAACAAACGTGCATGCCCATCAATCGTCCACATTCCAATGGCCGGATGATGAATACCGTTGAACATATTGGTCTTGACGGTTGTATA
>CALUIQ010000194.1 GCA_944320735.1 uncultured Bacteroides sp.
GAGATTTTATTTCATTGATTTACAAACATATTTTCTCCGCGTCTTTGTGTCTCTGTGTTTTATTCCAAATTATGATACACTCTCACCCCCTTGCGTTCGTTCGCACTGCGAAGATACGAAATATTTCGCCCGAAAGCAAGTGTTTTGGGGAGGAATCACGGACGGTTTCACATACTTTCTGATTCGGACGGGTGTTTGCACTTTGTGCCTTGTGAAGTTTCACCGCATTTTATTTATAATCAGAGTATTATGGTGAAAGATAAATGGGGATTTATGTGTGTGTTGTCTGATTTTTCAACCGCAGATGACACGGACAACACGGATTCTTAAAGGGGCTTCGCCCTGTCACCCCGAGCATGGTCGAGGGGTCTCACGTAGCGCATACTTAGCATAATGTGAGATGTCTCGACAAGCTCGACATGACAGAATGATGAATGATTAATGGTTAATGATTAATTACTAAACATTAAACATTAATCATTAAAAAATCCTCTGTGTCGTCCGTGTCATCTGCGGTTGAAAAATCAGACAACACACAGCCATTTCACAGCTGCGTGAAACTTCCGTGAAGGATGCATCTTTCACACTATTCTGTTCAGGAACAACTTGTTGCAGAGACGTGAAGGCGTGAAGGCTTCGCCGGGAAAAACACTTTTCGCAAGCGTAAAGAGGGACTTTAGTGCCCCCAAGTCCCTCTTTGGAAACCTCAAGGCCGTCTTAGGATTACCAACCATAGGTTTATGCATCCTAAACCATAGGTTTGTGCTTCCTAAAACAGTGGTTTATGCTTGGCAAAACACAGGAACATTTAAAGGGAAACACCGAATCATTTAATGAAACGATAGCTTTCATTTAAAAGGACGGATGACACGGTATTTCCTCAAAGATGGCGGCAACTTTTGTTTCCTGATTGTCGGCATATTTGTGAATATCATTGCGATAAAGAGCCAATATGTCGCGCTTCATCTCATCCACTTTTTCAAAATCCCGCGTTTCCACATATTTGGCAACAGCCTGCGGCATCCCCCCGACAATCAGGTATTGCCGGAAATAGTACATTGCCCGGCGGTGGAAAGTCTCCATCGGAAGGCGCTTTTCAAACCGCATCCGAATATAAGGCATCAGCATCTCGTCTCCCATAGCCCATAGGAATTCCTCATAATTCACGTATTCAGCGTTATTATCCAATTAGCATTTCACATATTCAAGATTATCAAAATAGAAAAAATACACTTTTTCTTGGATTTTGAAGAGTTTCAAGATGTTTTTATTTCAATCTGTCTTTTGGCATTGGTATATCACCATATTGATAGATGAACGCATTATGCCGTTGATTGCATCATCCAAATGTTACACGCGGGTCGTTCACTTCTGAAAAATAAGGGAATGCATTCATACTTCAAAGATACGGACTATTTTTTAATCTGCAATTTTTTGGTGCGGTTGCCCTGAATTTCAAGCAAGCTTGTATGTTTTCCGCTCAATTTGCACTATCTTTGCACCCGCAAGTAAAAGGGTATTAGTTTAGAAAAATCAAAATTAGAGTATGATTACAGTATCAAACGTAGCGGTGCAATTCGGCAAGCGAGTATTATTCAATGATGTCAACTTGAAGTTTACCAACGGCAATTGCTATGGCATCATCGGCGCCAACGGAGCTGGCAAGTCCACCTTCCTGCGCACCATATCAGGTGAATTGGAGCCAACGAAAGGAACCATCACGCTGGGGCCGGGCGAACGTCTGTCCGTATTAAGCCAGGACCACTTCAAGTGGGATGCCTATACGGTCATGGACACGGTGATGATGGGGCATAGTGTTCTGTGGGACATCATGAAACAACGCGAGGCGCTTTATGCCAAAGAAGACTTCACGGACGAAGACGGCCTGCGCGTAAGCGAACTGGAGGAAAAGTTTGCCGAACTGGACGGATGGAACGCCGAAAGCGACGCCGCCTCCCTGTTGAGCGGACTTGGCATCAAAGAAGACAAGCACTACGTACTGATGAGCGAACTGAACAACAAGGAGAAAGTGCGCGTGATGTTGGCACAGGCCCTTTATGGCAATCCGGACAACCTGTTGTTGGACGAGCCTACCAATGACTTGGATATGGAAACCGTGACGTGGCTGGAAGAATACCTCTCGAACTTTGAACACACGGTGCTCGTAGTAAGCCACGACCGCCACTTCCTCGACTCGGTGTGCACGCATACGGTGGACATCGACTATGGAAAGATAAACCTCTTTGCCGGCAACTACAGTTTCTGGTACGAATCCAGCCAATTGGCTTTGCGCCAACTGCAAAACCAAAAGGCCAAAGCCGAAGAGAAACGCAAAGAGTTGGAAGAATTCATCCGCCGCTTCAGTGCCAACGTGGCCAAAAGCAAACAAACGACCAGCCGCAAGAAGATGCTGGAAAAGTTGACCGTAGAAGAAATCAAGCCTTCGTCACGCAAATATCCGGGCATCATCTTTACTCCTGAACGCGAGCCAGGAAATCAGATATTGGAAGTAGCGGGCTTGAGCAAAACATTGGATGACGGGACGGTATTGTTCCGTGACGTAAACTTCAACGTTGAGAAGGGCGACAAGATTGTATTCCTCTCACGAGACCCGCGCGCCATGACGGCCCTCTTCGAAATTATCAATGGGAATGTGAAACCGGACGAAGGGCACTACAACTGGGGCGTAACCATCACCACAGCCTACCTGCCGTTGGACAACACGGCGTTTTTCAACACCGACCTTAATCTGGTAGAGTGGCTCAGCCAATTTGGCGAAGGCAATGAGGTATATATGAAGAGTTTCTTAGGGCGTATGCTCTTCTCGGGCGAAGAGGTGTTGAAGAAGGCCAGCGTCTTGTCCGGAGGTGAGAAGATGCGTTGTATGATAGCCCGTATGCAACTGCGCAATGCCAACTGCCTCATATTGGATACGCCCACCAACCATTTGGACTTGGAATCCATCCAGGCATTCAACAACAACCTGAAGATTTACAAAGGCAACATACTCTTTTCCTCACACGACCACGAGTTTATACAAACCGTGGCCAACCGCATCATCGAACTGACACCGCGAGGCATCATTGACAAGATGATGGAGTATGACGAGTATATCAGCTCAGAGCACATCAAAGAGCTCAGAGCGAGAATGTACTCATAAACAAACGCGTTTTTTAATGATGAATGAAGAATTACTATGCAGCGTGATTGTACACACAGACTACACCGTAACCTCATTCTTCATTCATCATTTTTCATTCATCATTCATAAACCAGCTTTCCCGGCCCATCACCAAAGAGGTTGTCACCCAAAGCGGTTATTTCGTTGCCCGTGACCTTCACCTGACGTAAGCGATCGCACCCCATAAAGGCTCCGAACTCAATCGCGGAAACTTCAGCAGGAAGTTCCATACTCGTCAAACGCACACATCCGCTGAAAGCGCGTTGTCCGATAGACTTCAAACCTTTAGGCAGGACAACCTGAAGGAGGTATTTCTTTTGGGTAAACGTATAGTCGGGTATCTGCGTGGCATTGCAACGGGACATATCAACGGACACAAGGTTAGGCATATAGTCGCGTACCAACTTAAAGTCGGCTTCATCCATCTTACCTTCTATGGTAAGGTAATTCACCTCTTTGGGCTGTATGCCCTCGCGCAACAGGATGCTTGCCAGGCTCTCCATCTTGCCGACTTGAACCTTGGCTACCACCGGTTCGCCTTCGAGAATGGCAAAACTCTTCCAACGTTCCTCGCCCCGGTATGCGTCACTGCTACCCAAGGGAACAAAGACAGCACTGATACTGTCTCCCAATGCTCCGGAGAGCAGATTGGGAGCTTTCTTACGCCGTATCTGGCATATCTTCAAGTTAGTACACCCCTTAAATGCGCCCTCTTCTATGTTTTTGGTCTTATCGGAGAGAATGACACGCCTCAGTGTTTCTTTTCCTCTCCAAGTACTGTCATTGAACTGCTTACAAAAAGCATAGGCGGGTATGGAGCCTGCCGGATAGACATAAAATTTATCGGAACGTGTCCCTCCTTTGCCCGCATACATCGCAATGCTGGCGGTAGAGATGTCGAGCACACGCAAAGACGTGAACTCATCCCGCAAATGCCTAAAATCTACCGCATTGAGTTTCCCTTGCAACGTAAGGTTGGTTATCTGGTTCGCTTCCTCCTGGGTAAGCAACTCTACCAATGTACCGGCTTTAGGCACATAAAAAGTCCTCTTTTCTTGCGCATAAGTCAAGCTGGCCATACCTAAGCCAAAAAATAATGTAATTGTTTTCCAATTCATGTCCTATTCCTATTTTTATATAGTGGTCAAAGTTACGGAGATTTTGCGGTACGTTATCAGAATTAGCGTTATAGCTTCTTAAAAGTTGCGTAGAAGAAAAGGAAATTCCTATCTTTGTCAACCGAGATTAAACATTCTCCTTACAAAAATCGTAATAACAACTATATAATAGGTATATGAGAACAATCAAAGTAGGCATCATCCAACAAGCCAACGTGGCTGACCTGCGCACTAACTTAATGAACTTGGCCAAAAGCATCGAAGCTTGTGCCGCACACGGCGCGCAACTTGTCGTTTTGCAAGAACTGCACAATTCCCTCTATTTCTGCCAGACAGAAGATACCCGTATGTTCGACTTAGCGGAACCTATCCCTGGTCCCTCTACGGGTTTCTACTCCGAACTGGCCGCCTCGAACCGCATTGTGCTTGTCACTTCGCTCTTCGAGAAACGCGCTCCGGGATTGTATCACAACACGGCTGTAGTGTTCGACCGAGACGGATCCATCGCAGGAAAATACCGCAAAATGCATATCCCCGACGACCCCGCCTATTACGAGAAATTCTATTTTACGCCCGGCGACATCGGTTTCCAACCCATCGAGACCTCTTTGGGCAAATTGGGTGTATTGGTATGCTGGGATCAATGGTATCCCGAAGCAGCCCGACTGATGGCACTCCGTGGTGCCGAACTCCTTATTTACCCGACCGCCATCGGCTGGGAAAGCACAGACACGGATGAGGAAAAAGCACGCCAACTGGGTGCTTGGATTATCTCGCAGCGTGGACACGCCGTAGCCAACGGGCTACCTGTCATCTCCGTTAACCGGGTAGGCCACGAGCCCGACCCGTCCGGCCAGACGAACGGCATTCTCTTTTGGGGAAACAGTTTCGTGGCCGGTCCGCAAGGCGAACTTCTCGCCCAAGCAAGCAACAGTGAGCCGGAAAATATCGTTGTAGAAATAGATATGGAACGCTCAGAGAATGTACGCCGTTGGTGGCCTTTCCTACGCGACCGACGCATTGACGCCTATGGAGAGATTACGAAGAGGTTTATTGATTGAATTAAGGAGTTAGAAGCAGAGTTCCCTGCTTATTTACTTAAACGTAATGCGCTTGTTCATCAGAAAATTGACCGCGCCATAAATAAAGAGGCCGAGGAATTGGGCCAAGTATTCGTTACAATGCAAGCCTTCCACCAAGCCAATGAGGAAAAGGAACTGGGCGGCATAAGCCGACCCGAAAGCGATAAGAAAGAGCAGCACCTGACGCCAGGTGTTGCTCTTTTTATCTAAAGGAAATATCCAATATTTGCTCCAGATGAAATTATGTGTCTGGGCAACGATGTAAGCTACAACGTTGGAGAGCATATAGTCTTCGTCTGCCACGTGCATCATCAACCATACGACCAATGCCGTAATCAGCGCATTCAGCGTACCGATAGTGGCAAAGCGGAATACTCTTGTAGATTCTTTCACTCTTTAACGTCTACTATCAGATTTAATTCATCCAACTGTTTCTGGTCCAAATAACCGGGAGCATCGAGCATCACGTCACGCCCGCTGTTGTTCTTCGGGAAAGCAATGCAGTCGCGGATACTGTCCAATCCGGCCAAGATGCTCACCCAACGGTCCAGGCCATAAGCCAAACCACCGTGAGGAGGCGCGCCAAACTTGAAGGCATTCATCAAGAAGCCAAACTGCTCCTGCGCTTTTTCAGGCGTGAAACCCAAAATCTCGAACATCTTCGCCTGCAAGGCCGCGTCGTGAATACGGATAGAACCTCCACCCAACTCTACGCCGTTGCACACCATATCGTAAGCATCGGCACGCACGGAAGCCGGATCTGTGTCCAGCAAAGGGATGTCCTCGTCCTTGGGATGAGTAAACGGATGGTGCATCGCCATCAGACGGTTCTCTTCGTCACTCCACTCGAACATCGGGAAGTCTACTACCCACAACAGGGCAAACTTGTTCTTGTCCCGCAATCCCAACTGATTGCCCATTTCAAGACGAAGTTCACACAATTGCTTGCGGGTCTTCATAGCATCGTCTCCGCTCAATATCAAAATCAAGTCACCCGGCTTGGCGCCAAAGGCTTCTTTCATCTTCTGCAATACGTCTTGCGAGTAGAATTTGTCCACGCTGGACTTCACGTTACCATCGGCCTCGATACGGGCGTAAACCATTCCCTTGGCACCAATCTGAGGTTTCTTCACAAATTCGGTGAGGGCATCGAGTTGCTTGCGGGTATAGTGGGCGGCACCTTCGGCACAGATACCACCGATGTAGGCCGCATTGTCGAATACGGAGAATCCATATCCTTTCATAATGTCCATCAGTTCCACGAACTTCATACCAAAACGCAAGTCGGGCTTGTCGGAACCATAATATTTCATAGCTTTCGACCAAGGCATACGTTGGAAAGGCTCCGTCAGTTCCACTCCGCGCAATTCCTTAAACAAATACTTGGCCATGCCCTCGAAAAGGTTGATGACATCGTCCTGCTCCACGAAAGACATTTCGCAATCTATCTGCGTAAATTCGGGCTGGCGGTCGGCACGCAAATCCTCGTCACGGAAACACTTGGCTATCTGGAAATAACGGTCGAAACCAGACACCATAAGCAATTGCTTCAGGGTCTGCGGACTTTGGGGAAGGGCATAGAACTGCCCCGGATTCATACGAGAAGGCACCACGAAGTCACGCGCTCCCTCCGGTGTAGAACCGATGAGAAGCGGAGTTTCTACTTCGATGAAACCCTGGCTGTCCAAGTACTTGCGCACTTCGATGGTCATCTTGTGGCGCAATTCCAGATTCTTGCGCACGGCGTTGCGGCGCAAATCCAGATAACGGTACTTCATACGGATGTCATCACCACCATCCGTATTGTCCTCAATAGTGAAAGGAGGAGTCTGAGCCGTATTGAGTACCTTCAGTTCAGACACAATAATTTCAATATCACCCGTAGGCATATTGGCATTCTTGCTGTAACGCTCGTTGACAGTGCCCTTCACTTGGATGACATACTCGCGTCCCAAATGGTTGGCCTGTTCACAGAGTTCGGCGTTCACTTCTTCGTTGAACACCAATTGAGTAATGCCGTAACGGTCGCGGAGGTCGATGAAAGTCATGCCTCCCATCTTGCGGCTACGCTGCACCCATCCGGCCAGCGTCACTTGCTTATTGACGTCGGAGATACGCAATTCTCCGCAGGTGTGTGTTCGATACATATATTTATCCGTTTTTTAATTTAAGTGCACAAAAGTACGGAATATCTTTGGATACTCCGCTATTTTTCCCTCAGCTTTTTAAATTGGCGCTTTCCTTTATCCAATATCAGCTTGTTGCGTTGGGATATGTCGTCCATTATGGATTCATTGAGTTGTTTCAGTCCGTTGATATAATCCTGTGCACGTTGGAGTACGTTGGCGATGGGATTCTCCACGTGCTGAGGAACGATGACCTTCAGTTCCTTCTGCACAATCTTCACTTCCACGTCCTTGTCGGTCATCATCGGCTCCCCGTCATAGTGGGCAGCCCCTGGCTTGGAGCGGTGTATGTGCAGGGACTTGCACTGGAAAGTCTTGATGCGGCTGTTTTGGTCAATCTTTTTATTGAACAACTGGAAAGCCAGTGCCGGTACATCAAGCATCGTGAAAGGCTCCAGAATGGTCACGTCCAGCAATCCATCGTCAAGCGTCGCCCTCGGCGCAATATAGGCATTGTTTCCATACTGCGAAGCATTGCCGCAAGCGATGAGAAACGCTTTATGGTGAGCCGACACATTGCCGTCCGCTTCCAGTTCATACACTTCCGGCTCGTATTGCAGGCTCTCGCGCAAGGTCTGCTCCAAGTACGTGAGCGGCCCTCGCCTGCCCGCTTGCGAAAACTTCAGGCTTACCAACGCGTCAAACCCCACTCCGCAAGTACAAAAGAACGGTGTGCCGTTTATTCTTCCGTAATCAATAGTCTCCACCTTTCCCCGGTTCAATATGTCAACAGCCCTGCGCGGGTCTAAAGGAATCTGCAAATGGCGCGCCAAGCCGTTGCCCGAGCCACAAGGGATAATGCCAAGTGCCGTATCGGTATGCACCAACGAGCGCGCTATCTCATTGATGGTGCCGTCGCCGCCCGTTGCCACCACGGCATACACACCTTCGCGCGCATACCGGGCTGCCAACTCCGTGGCATGTCCGGCATACTCCGTATAGATTACCTTTTTAATATATAGATTATCGTCCAGTTCCTCATCAATCCACCTGAGTATCGCCTCTTTGTCGTGCGTCCCGGACTTGGGATTGATGATAAACACGATTTTCTTCTTCTCCTCATTCATACACAAAGCCAATTAACTTCTTATTGCAAATGTAATACAATTCTGTAAAAAGATAACAATCATACCCGATTAAAACGATAAAACACATATTTTTTCAAGCAAAAAGCACATATAAAAGCATTATTTATTATCTTTGCCCCAATTTTGGAATATAATAGAAAATATTCATAAAATATAAGACATTCAATCAATGAGTTTACTAAAAGAAAAATTCGCCAAATACGACCAGCCTCAGCAATTTATGGCTCAGGGCATCTATCCGTATTTTCGCGAAATCGACAGCCATCAGGACACGGAAGTGCTGATGGAGGGCAAGAAAGTCCTGATGTTCGGATCGAACGCCTATATGGGACTGACATACGACAAACGCATCATTGAAGCAGCCAAGGCGGCCACAGACAAGTACGGAACAGGGTGTGCAGGTTCGCGCCTGCTCAATGGAACTTTAGACATCCATGTGCAACTGGAGAAAGAATTGGCCGAATTCGTGGGAAAGGATGAAGCCTTGTGTTTCTCCACAGGCTTCACGGTAAACGAAGGTGTCATTCCCCAATTGGCGGGACGCGGTGACTACATCATTTGCGACGACCGTGACCATGCGTCCATCGTAGACGGACGCCGCCTCTCTTTCGCCACCCAGCTGAAGTATAAGCACAACGACATGGAGGACTTGGAGAAGGAACTGAAGAAGTGTGAGCCGAACGCCATCAAGCTGATTATCGTAGACGGCGTGTTCTCCATGGAAGGCGACTTGGCCAACCTGCCCGAAATTGTCCGCCTGAAGAAGAAATACAACGCCAGCATCTATGTAGACGAAGCTCACGGCTTGGGCGTGTTCGGACGCCAAGGACGAGGCGTATGCGACCATTTCGGCGTGACAGACGATGTAGACCTCATTATGGGTACCTTCAGCAAGTCACTGGCATCTATCGGTGGTTTCGTAGCCGGAGACAAAGAAGTCATCAACTGGCTGCGCCACAACTCCCGCTCGTACATCTTCCAAGCAAGCAATACGCCTGCCGCCACCGCTGCCGCCCGCGAAGCATTGCACATCATCCAAAACGAACCGGAACGCATCCAACGCCTGTGGGACATCACCAACTATGCGTTGAAGGCTTTCCGCGATGCCGGCTTCGAAATAGGCGACACCGAGTCACCCATCATTCCGCTCTATGTGCGCGACACCGAAAAGACGTTCACCGTCACCAAGCTGGCTTTTGATGAAGGCATCTTCATCAACCCCGTCATCCCTCCCGCTTGCGCCCCGCAAGACACATTGGTACGTGTAGCACTTATGGCCACGCACACCAAGGAGCAGATTGACACCGCGGTTGAAAAGTTGACGAAATGTTTCCGTCAGTTGGACATCATCAAGTAAATTCGCACTAATAGAAAAGTCCGATAACTAAAGGGTGGAAAACCAAAATTCTCTTTTTGAGAGATTGGTTTTCCACCCTTTTTACTCCATCAACGGAAGATAAAAATGATAATTTATGTGCGCGGAGCGCACAATTGACAATTGACAATTGACAATT
>CALUIQ010000195.1 GCA_944320735.1 uncultured Bacteroides sp.
TGATGTCAATATATATCTATGTGATGAGGGCTTTTGCTTGGCCGTACATTGTTAACAAGTCGTTAATTGTCGCCTTATGTGATGGAAAAATCCTATCTTTGCCCCACTGACTGAACGAATTAAGAAATAGATTACAAATATGAAAATAGCATTAATCGGTTATGGAAAGATGGGCAAGGAGATAGAACGGATTGCCCTGAGCCGCGGACACGAGGTGGTCTGCATCATCGACATCGACAACCAAGAGGACTTCGCTTCCGAGGCTTTCCGCTCAGCGGACGTGGCCATCGAGTTTACCAACCCCAGTGCCGCTTACGGCAATTGCCTGCAGGCGATGCTGGAAGGCGTGAAGCTTGTGTCGGGCAGTACGGGCTGGATGGCGGAGCACGGCGAAGAGATGCGCCGTCTTTGTACCGAAGAGGGCAAGACGCTTTTCTGGTCGAGCAACTTCAGTTTGGGCGTGGCCATCTTCTCCGCGGTGAACAAATACCTGGCCCGCATTATGAACGAGTTTCCCACTTACGATGTCAGTATGACGGAGACGCACCACGTGCATAAGTTGGACGCGCCGAGCGGCACTGCCATCACCCTTGCCGAAGGCATCTTGGAGAACCTCGACCGCAAGACGCGTTGGGTGAAAGGTATACTGCAGGCACCGGACGGCACGATTTCGGGCACCGCCCAGTGTGCTCCCGACGAGCTTCCCGTCAGCTCCATCCGTGAAGGCGAAGTGCCGGGCATTCATAGCATCCGCTATGACTCGGAGGCGGACAGCATCACCATCACGCACGACGCAAAGAACCGCAAAGGCTTCGCCTTGGGGGCTGTATTAGCGGCTGAATATACTGCTCAGCATACGGGATTTCTGGGGATGAGTGACCTGTTTCCGTTCTTGAAGTAAGTATGACTTGATATTTCATCCGTGTCATCTGCGGATGAATAATTCGGTCACACATAAATCGTAAATCGCAAAATCGTAAATAAATGAAACCTGTACCAAAGAAACAATGGATTAAGTTCGGCATCGTCACCGCCCTTTACTTGCTCTTCCTCCTGTGGGTGAAGAGTTGGTGGGGACTGGTAGTCGTGCCTTTCATTTATGATATCTACATCAGCAAGAAGATACCTTGGAGCTGGTGGCGCAAGTCGAAGAACCCCGCCGTGCGGAGTGTTATGAGCTGGGTGGACGCTATCGTCTTTGCCCTTGTGGCGGTCTACTTCGTCAACCTGTATCTCTTCCAAAACTACCAGATACCTTCTTCCTCGCTGGAGAAGTCATTGCTGGTGGGCGACTTCCTCTACGTGAGCAAGGTGAGCTACGGCCCTCGCGTGCCCAATACGCCGCTCTCTATGCCCTTGACGCAACACACATTGCCCATATTCAATTGCAAGTCTTACCTCGACTGGCCGCATTGGGATTACAAGCGGGTAGGGGGCACAGGACAGGTGAAGCGGGGTGACATCGTGGTGTTCAACTTCCCTGCGGGCGACACCGTGGCCACCAACTTCCAGCAGACCGATTTCTATAGCCTGGCTTATAGTGAAGGGCAGCGTATGTACCCCAAGGAGGTAGAGATGGACAGCCTGACCCGAAAGGAGCAGCGTGCCGTATATGATCTTTATTATAATGCCGGACGTAAGCTCATTTTGGAGAATCCGCAGATGTACGGCAAGGTCATCACCCGCCCCGTGGACCGTCGGGAGAATTACGTGAAGCGTTGCATCGGCTTGCCGGGCGATACGCTCCAAATCATCGACGCGCACGTCTACATTGATGGGAAGCTGACGGAAGACCCCGTGGATATGCAGCTCAATTACTTTGTGCAGACCACCGGGCCGCTCATTCCCGAAGAGATGTTCCGCGAGCTGGGCATCAGTAAGGATGACCAATGGCTGATGAATAACGATCCGGGCTGGGAAGCCGAGTTGGTGGCTATGGGGCTGAACCTCCGTACCGCGCAAGGCCAGTTGGCTCCTGTCTATCACCTGCCTTTGACCCAAGCTATGTACAAGGCGTTGGACGGGAACAAAAAGCTGGTGAGCCGCATCGTGATGGAGCCGGAAGATTTTGCCGGACAGATGTATCCGCAAAACCTCTATACAAAATGGACGCGCAACGATTACGGTCCTATCTGGATACCGAAGAAAGGGGCGACCATCACCTTGACGGACGACAACCTGCCTATCTATGAGCGTTGTATCGAGGCTTATGAAGGCAACAAGCTGGAGCGCCGTGCGGACGGCCTTTACATCAACGGACAGCGTACGGACAGCTATACGTTCCAAATGGATTACTATTGGATGATGGGCGACAACCGTCACAACTCGGCCGATTCACGTTACTGGGGCTTTGTGCCCGAAGACCACGTGGTGGGCAAGCCTATCCTCGTCTGGCTTTCGTTGGACAAGGACCGTGGCTGGTTCGATGGCAAGATTCGTTGGAACCGTTTGTTCAAATGGGTGGAGTAATTTTATTTATAACACAGAGACACTGAGGCACAGAGATTAAATAAATTTCTCCGTGTCTTTGTGTCTCTGTGTTCAATGTCTGGCGATGAAGAAGGTCATTCTGAAAATAGCGGCTTGGATGCTTGGGGCAGTGCTGATAGTGGCATTGCTCAAGGGTTGCGTGGCCACGTCTTACCTCATTCCTTCATCGGGTATGGAAAACTCCCTCTACCGGGGCGAGCGCATCTTCGTCAATAAGTGGAGTTACGGCCTTCGCCTTCCCTTTATGGGGTGGTGGGGCTACCATCGTTGGGGAAGCGGGAAGCCCGTAAAGGATGAGATAGCGGTGTTCAACAATCCCGGCAACCTGCAGGAATCGGTCGTGAACCGTCGGGAAGTGTTCATCGGGCGGGTGACGGGCACTCCGGGTGACACTTTACTGGTGGATTCTTTCTTCAATGTAGCGCCTTCTGAGCAATATGCCCCCGACCGGAAGTTTCTCTATGCTTATCCGCGTAGCAAGGAGCGTCAACTCGACTCTCTGCTATCCATTCTCTCCATTCCCCGCCAGGCATTGATGGGGCAAGATTCCACGCGAAACATTCGCTCGTTCAGCCGCTACGAATATTATTTGTTGGAACAAGCCTTGTACAATCAGTGCTGGATAGAACCTTTGCGTGCGGATACGTCCCAACGTCTGAGGCCGCTCATTGTTCCGGCACGTGGACGGGTGGTGAGGGTTTATCCTTGGAACCGTACCTTGTTGTGCAACACCCTTGTCCTGCACGAGCATAAGAAGGCTTATATTCAAAATGACACGCTCTATGTGGACGGCAAGCCTACGTGGCACTGCCGTTTCACAAAGGATTATTATTGGGTAACCTCTGACAATACGGCCAACGTCTCAGATTCCCGCCTCTTCGGCTTCGTGCCCGATGACCACCTGATAGGGCGTGCCACCCTCATCTGGTTCTCGAAGGAGAAAGGAAGAATAGGATTTATTGAATGAAGAATTAAGAATGAAGAATGAAGAATTTACGATTAATCACTAATCATTAATCATTACCACTAATCATTATTTCTCTGTTGATGCAAGACGAAAAAATAAATAAAGCCGTTTACCTCTCTTCCGCTTACTTGGCTCCGGTGGAATATTACACCAAGTTCTTGGCATACGATACGGTGGTCGTAGAGCAATATGACCATTATATGAAGCAGACTTACCGCAACCGGTGTACCATCGCCGCGCCGGATGGTCCCTTGGCGTTGACCGTGCCCATCGTCAAGCCCGATACGCCGAAAGCCTTTATGAAGGACATACGCATCTCCGACCACGGCAACTGGCGGCACCTGCATTGGAACGCCTTGGAGTCCGCTTACAACCATACCCCTTTCTTTGAATACTACAAAGACGATTTCCGCCCTTTCTACGAGCGGAGGTATGAGTTCTTGATGGACTTCAACGAAGCCTTGTGCCGCTTGGTCTGTTCACTGATTGACATCCATCCGAACGTGCGCCGTTCTGCCGACTACAAGACGGAATTCGTTCTCGCTGAGGACGATTTCCGCGAGCGCATCCATCCTAAAAAAGATTTCCGCACGGAAGACCCTTGCTTCCGTGCGGAACCTTATTATCAAGTGTTTCAGGATAAGTTGGGCTTCCTGCCCAATTTGAGTATCGTAGACTTGCTCTTCAATATGGGGCCTGAGAGTGTGTTGGTGCTGCAAGCAAGTCAAACGCTACCTTCCCTCTCACGTCCTCGGCCGATGAGGCTATGATGGCTTCGAACTTGCCCGGTTCGGCTATCCACGCATGGCGCTGGTCGTCGAAATAGCTGAGGGCTTCTCGGTCGATGGTGAATTGCACTTCCTTTTCTTCGCCTGGCGCCAAGCGCACCTTGCGGAAACCTTTCAGTTCCTTGACGGGGCGGGGGAGGGTCGATTTCTTGTCGCTGATGTAAAGTTGTACGACTTCTTGCCCTTCCCGATTGCCGGTGTTCTTCACTTTGACACGGATGGTCAAGGTGCCGTCAGGAGTCATCGTTTGGCTGTCGGCCATGGGTTTTCCATATTCAAAAGTCGTGTAGCTCAATCCGTGTCCGAAGGGGAAAAGCGGCTTTGCTTTTTTCTGCTTGTCCATCCAACGGTAGCCTACGAAGATACTTTCCTTGTAGGCCACATTTACCGTATCTTTCCGGCGTTCGCCTACATATTCACCCAAGCTATGTGCCGGCACGTCTTCCAGCCTGGCGGGGAAGGTGAAAGGCAGTTTACCACTGGGATTGACATCGCCCATCAATACCGACGCAAGGGCATTTCCGGCTTCCGAACCCAAGAACCAAGCCTGCACAATGGCGGGCACTTGTTCCGCCCAAGGCATGGCCACGGCATTTCCCGAGACATTGACCACCACCAATCGTTTGTTGACTTCAGCCAAGGCTTCGATGACGCGGTCTTGCTCGTAGGGTAATTCCAAACCGGAACGGTCGTTGTCCTCGCAGTCTTGGCCGGAACTCTTGTTCAATCCTCCTATGAAAATGACATAGTCAACGTCTTTGGCCACTTCTACGGCTTCGGCCATCAGTTCTTCCGGAGTGCGGTTGTCTTTCAAGTTCTGTCCGGTCGTTACGCCGTTATATTCTCCCGTAGCGTCGCCCACATAGCCGCGGGCATACACCACCTCTACGTTCCGGCGTTGTGCATGCCGGCGAATGCCTTCCAGGGGCGAAATCTCGTGTTGCACTTTCAGTGAGGAACTTCCGCCTCCGACTGTCATCATCTTGATGGCGTTTTCTCCGATGACGGCAATCTTTTTCACGGTGCCCAAATCAATGGGCAAAGTTTGGTTTTTGTTCTGAAGAAGTACGATACCCTCTTCGCCGATGCGTTTGGCTGCGTCATAGTGGGATTCGGAGTTCATACAGCCATAGGGGCGGTGAGGATTCATCACGGTGCGGAACATCAGGCGGAGCACGCGGCGTACTTTGTCGTCCAATTCCCGGGTACCCACTTTTCCTTCGCGGATGCGTTGCAGATAGGGGTTGGCCAAGTAGTAATGGTCATATGCGTTGCCCGTATGTCCGGACAATCCGTTCGTTCCCGTCCCGAATTCCATGTCAAGTCCATGGGCGATGGCTTGATCCGTATTGTGCGTGCCTCCCCAATCGGAGATGACCACTCCGTCAAATCCCCATTCACCTTTCAGAATGTCGTTTATCAGGTATTGGTTGTGGCATCCATGCTGTCCTTTATATAGGTTGTACGACCCCATGATAGCCCATGCACCCCCTTTTTGGACGGCGGCTTTGAATGCTGGCAGGTAGATTTCATACAAGGCACGGTCGTCCACGATAACATTGGTGTTGTGTCGGTTTATTTCGTGGTTGTTCAGCGCATAGTGCTTGACGCAGGCAGCCACTCCATTGCTTTGCACGCCTTTTATATAAGGCACCACCATTTGGGCGGCTAAGTAAGGATCTTCGCCCATGTATTCGAAGTTGCGCCCGTTAAGCGGCGTGCGGTAGATGTTGACACCCGGTCCCAATATGACGTCTTTCTTGCGGTAGCGTGCTTCCTCGCCGATGCTTTTGCCGTAGAGCAGTGCTATGTCCGGATTCCACGTGGCTGCCAGACAGGTCAGGGCGGGGAAGGCCACGCACGAGTCGTTGGTCCAGCCAGCTTGATTCCATTCGTTCCACAACACTTCGGGACGGATGCCATGCGGTCCATCAGTGGTCCAAAGTTCGGGGATGCCCAGTCGGGCCACGCCGGGTGAGGAGAATTTGGATTGTGCGTGGATGACATCCACTTTTTCTTCAAGTGTCATGCGGCTGAGCGCGTCTTCCACTCTTTCTTCGATACTTTTTGTTTCGTCTAAATAAACGGGTATGTCCTGGGCTTGCGTATAGCAGACCGCCCACAGGAGCAATATCCCTCCAAGAATTGTCTTTTTCATCGGATCTGTATTTTAAATGGTACTATTTTTCTTTATAGATTCTCTTGCATGTTCAGCGAGCGGATGTAACTTTCCTGCCGGATGCAATTTTCGAATTTGCAATTTTCGAATTTGCAATTTTCGATGAATTGGTTCATCAGTTGCTTCATGGCTTCTTGATTGGCGGGTCGTGCATCGCGTATTTCCTTATAAGTTCCGCGCGAGGCTTCCGAGAAGGCCACAATCTGCTCCCAGCCTTTGGGACGGACGATACCCATAAAGGACGAACCGTCTACTTTTTTGTATGGCCAGAAAGTGTACCCGATGTTGTTCTCTTCCATTGTCCGGCAAAAAGCGGCTTGCCATTCGTCTGTGTTATGGCCAATCTCACCCATATACATAGGCAGATTGACGCTATCGCGGAAGTTGATGATGGTTTGGATGGCGGCTTTTGTCGGTTCTCCTCCATAACGATGGCAGGTGTACATCAGTTTGTCATCATACGTAGCATCATGGAAAGGCTTGAAGTTTCCGTTCCACTGTGCACCGCCGATGAGGATGATGTGATGAGAGTCAACCTCTCGGATGGCTTTTACCGCACGCTTGTGCAGAGGTTCCAGTTTAGCGTTCAGCTCGTCCATGTTGTCGAAATAGGGAGCGATAGGTTCGTTTATCAGTTCATAACCTAAGATGACCGGTTCATTCTTGTAATAGTCGGCAATCCGTTTCCAGATGGCACAGAAGAGTCGTTGGCTCTCTTCGCTTTCCAGCAACCAAGGATAACCGTAGCTGTCATCGATATTGTCCCCTGTTTGTCCACCGGGTGCGTCGTGCATGTCAAGAATGAGGTAAAGGCCATTGTCTCGGCACCAGTTTACCACGCTGTCCACACGGGCAAATCCGTCTTGTGCGGCAGTAAGCCCCATATAATCCTCGTCCGTGAAAAGTTTGTAGTGAAAAGGCAGGCGAATGGTGTTGGCACCCGTAGATGCGATGAACTCAACATCCTGGCGTGTGATGTAGTTATCCTTGAATGCTTTCCAGAATTTGGCGGTGTAGTCCGGTCCTACCAATTGGCAGAACATCTCATTGATGAAACGCGCGGAGTTGGTTTTGCCGAATCCGAACATATAGCCTTCCGGATTCAGCCAATTTCCCAAATTGGTTCCTTTGATGAAGAGTTTGCTCCCGTCCGGACGGACAAGATTCTGCCCGTCAATGCGGACAAAAGACTCTGGCGACACTTGTTCGGCATCGTTGGTTGATTGGTTTTGTTGGCATGCCATTATGACTCCGGCAAGTAGCAATGCGCACAATACTTTTTTCATGATAATGTTTCTTTAAAATAGGTTATAACTATATGTCTATTCAGATTTACTTTTTTACTTTGAAGTCGGTCGAAAGTCCTTCGTCACTGTTGGTTCCTATCCACAAGGTGAAATCTCCCGGCTCTACCACTTTCTTCATGTCGATGTTCCAGAAGGCCAAGTCACGGATAGGGAGTTCGAAAGTCACGGTTTGCGTCTCACCCGGTTGCAGGGTGATGCGTTGGAAGCCCTTCAGCTCTTTTACAGGACGGGTGACAGAGCCTACCTTGTCGCGCACATAGAGTTGTACGACTTCCGTGCCGGCACGCTTCCCGGTATTGGTCAGTTTCACGCTGGCGGTCAGTTTCTCGTTTGGGTTTAATTCCGTAGCGGATAGTTTCAAGTCATCGTAAGCGAACGTAGTGTATGACAAACCGTAACCGAAGGGGAAGAGCGGACCGAATCCGGCATCCAGGTAGTACGAGCTACAACCCAATGAACTTTGTCCAGCCTCTAATTCAATTTCGTCTATCAGCGTCTCCTTGCCGCTGGGAGCACGACCAGTGTGGTGATGCGCATAGTAGATGGGGCATTGGCCTGTCATGCGGGGGAAAGTCACCGGTGTCTTGCCGCAGGGCACAACTTTGCCAAACAAGATGTTTGCCAAAGCCGGTCCGCCCATTGTGCCCGGATGAAAGGCATAAAGCACGGCGTCAGACTCTTCTACTTGCCGGGCAATAGTCAGCGGACGGCCTGCCATGAAGACCGTGACCAACGGGCGGCCCGTTGCGGCCAGTGCGGAGAGTAGCTCCGGTTGTGCGCCTTTCAGGTTCAGGTCAGCCAATGAATGTGCCTCGCCCGACAAGATAGCCTCCTCACCCACGAAAGCTATCACGACATCGGCGTTGCGGGCGGCAGTTACGGCACGGGCAATGCCGTCAGTACGTTTGTCACGGCTATAAGCCACTCCTGGTTCATATAAAATGCGCACCTTGTCACCATATTGTTCACGCAAAGCCTTTAAAGGTGTCTGCGTATGAGCCTTCTCGCCATCGAAGCACCAAGTGCCCAGTTGGTCGTGCGGCGCGTTGGCCATTGGACCGACAACGGCTATCGTACGTATTTTGTCGGTCAACGGCAAGATGTCTTGATGGTTCTTCAGCAAAATGACGGATTGCTCTGCGGCTTCCTGAGCCTTGGCCAAATGCTTGGGCGCGTATTTCACGCTTGCGTCTGTCTGTATATAGGGATTGTCGAACAAGCCCAAGCGAAACTTGAGACGTAGGATATTGCGCACAGCTTCGTCAATGGCAGTTTCCGACACCTTTCCTTCCTTGACCAAGGCTTCCAGATTTTCAATGAAAGTGGCACTAACCATCTCCATGTCCACCCCGGCATTCACCGCTTTTTCAGCCGCCTCTTTGCGGTCGGCGCAGAAGCCGTGGGGGACCATTTCGCTGGCAGATGCCCAGTCTGTTACCACCATGCCATCGTACCCCCATTCATGGCGCAATACATCTTTCAATATGAAACGGTTACCCGTAGAAGGCACTCCGTCGTTGTCATTGAAAGAAGTCATGAAGGTAGCACACCCCGCCCGGGCCACGGCTTCGAAAGGAGGCAGGTAGACATTGCGCAATTGGCGTTCGGGAATGAAAGTCGAATTATAGTCCTTGCCAGCTTCGGAAGCGCCATAGCCTACAAAATGCTTGGCGCAAGCCGCAAGGGAGGTTGGGTCATTCAAAGAGTCGCCTTGGAAACCTTTCACCATGGCCACGCCCATCACGGCATTGAGGTAAGGGTCTTCGCCGCAACTTTCCGCCATGCGTCCCCAACGGGCGTCGCGCGACACGTCAATCATCGGGGCGAATGTCCAACGGATGCCGTCGGCCGAGGCTTCAATGGCTGCCACGCGTGCACCATCCTCCACCATTTGCGGGTTGAAGGTCGCCGCTTGTCCCAAGGGGATGGGGAAGATGGTTTTATAACCATGAATGACATCGCGCGACATCAGCACTGGGATGCCCAACCGAGATTCCTTTACGGCAGCTTTTTGTACCTTGTTGACCACGTCGGCATCAATAACATTCAAGAAAGAGCCCACCTTTCCCTCTTTCACTATGGCAATCATTTCTTCCAGGTTACCGTTAGGGTTTACTTGGTTCATCTGGCCTATTTTTTCTTGCAAAGTCATTTGCTCCAGCAAGGCTTCCACTTTCGTCTCAATGGCGTCCTTCCTGTTTGTACCGGACGAACAAGCCGCTAACGATAATGCCAATAGGCAGGCCGAAAATACACGTACACGTTTCATAGGATTCAGTTACTTTTTCTAATTTCTTTGTAGGCAAAAATACAACCCAGCTAACATATATCATTGCATAGGTAAATGCGAAAAGTAAGTTCTTTCAATTGCAATATACAGATTGTCAACGCCCTACAACTGCATGTCGGTAAGAATAATCTGCCGGAAAGGGAGAAAGTGTATCATTGGTAGGAGTTAAGCCGATACCTTTTAGTATATATGATAAGCCTGTCTATTGGCTTACCTTTTTACCTCCTTATTCCTGCATCTTTCCCAATTGCTTCACCCGGTTGGCAAACTCTTCCTTGGGAATGATGGCGCGACCACGCATTTTCAAGCGATTATTATAAACCGTCTGGGGCGAGCAATGCAAGAACTCCGCTATCTTCACGCTATCGTTGATGCCCAAGCGAACCAAGGCGTATATGCGAAGGTCGGTGTTGAGCAATTCGCCTTCTTTCAATGTGACGCGCTCTTCAGGACGAAGCAGGCCATTGAAGTCGTTTACGAAATTGGGATAGACATGCAGGAAGAGGACGTCGAAGTTGTGGTAAAACTCTTTCATCTCTTCTTTTACCACGGAAGTCTCGGTGAGGCGACGAAGTTCGTCGGCCTGGTTGGCTTTCAGCTTGCGGTTGGCCAGTTTGCGGAAATCGTCCAATTTGCCGATGTAGGCAGAACAGAGGGCAAAGACGTGGCCGATGTATTCTTCCTTGACGTAATTGGATTCACGCAGTTGGTCGTTCGCGTCATGCAACTCTCCGTTAAGCCTTTGCAAGGCGTCATTGGCTTCCTTCAGCAGGCGATGGGCTTCCGAAAGCCGGGCCACCTGCTCGCCCAGTTGGCCGTTGGCCGCGTTCAGCTCACGCTTCGAACGGTCGAGGCGTTTCACTTGACGACGGATGTAGAAGAAGGCTGCCAGCAAGACGACCGATAGGATGCTGACCGACACGAGTGACTTGCAGAGGCGTGCCTGCTGGATACGGTTGCGCTCTTGGTAAGCCTTGTGGATTTCGTCGAGCACGTTGAGGATGCCCGACACGCGGATGCGGTTGTGGAAAGCACGTCCCGTCTGCAGGCAATAGTTGGCGTATGTATAAGCCCGGTCGATGTCGCCCATGTCAAACAACACCTTGGAGAACTCTTCCAAGGAAGCAATGTCCCGGTTGCAGATATATACGTCCGCTTGTGCCGACTTGATGATGTATTTCCGGTAATTCTCCATGTCCCCCTTTTCCCGATACATCCGGGCTAGGATGTAGGCGTTCATCGCGTCGCGGTTTTCGTCCAAGCCAGAAGTATCTACTTCTTTCTTTAGTTCTTTCATCAATTCTCCGGTTTGGCCGGTTCCACACAAGCGGTTGCCTTGATGCCATAGATAATCCGGATGCTCGGGCGATATGACGGCACACACGGAGTCCTTGTACAGGGTCTCCAGGACATGGTATTTGGCCCGATTGGACGCACCTTCACCCATGTATTGCCCGAAGTGTGAATAGAGGTAAACCATTTGCCCATAGTATTCCACGCTTAGTTCCTTCGACATAGTTTGCCCGCTGAGGCCACGCACTTCGTCGGAGGCTTCTTTCAGCAGGCCGGTGGCCGCCAACACATGTGATTTCTTTATCTTATAGGATATCTTGCGCTCCCCCCATCCCATACTGTCCGCAATGGCGATGTTGCGGTTGATGTACCGGAAAGCTGAATCAGCGTCGTAGATGGAGAACTCCTTGTGAAAAAGTTCGTTCAGCATGAACTCCTGTTCGGCGGTCATGTGTTTCTTCCGTTGTTGGCGCAGGCGGTCGATGCGTTGTTCTTTCATTGCTTCCAAGGAAGATTTTTGGGCGATGAGCGAATCCAGCCGAAACAGTTCGCGCCCCACCGCATCGCCATGAGGCTTGGCCGCGAGCGGCAGGACGCTGGCCAAGGACATCACGAAGAGTAATATGTTTTTCATGAAACGCATGTGTGTTTGAATATTTGTGTGCAAATGTACGGCTTTCCGTTAAAAATCCAATAGGTAGAAGAAAAATGATGATGAAGGTCGGGGTTACTTTTTAATATGAAAGGAATCTTGTAAGCCATTTGTAATTAGCCGATTATGCTTTTAAGAAGTTTACCGTCCGTCTTACTTTTGATTTCAATGCATAATAAATGATTATTTTTGTGAGGAGAAAAACATCAATCAAAGACGATATGGGAAAAATTAGTGTTGCAAGTTTGTCCGCAAGAAAATGGGCACTTGCTTTGATGGGACTTTTGTTTTCTTTCTCCGCCTTGGCGGGGCGTGATGTCCGTACGCTGAACGATGGCTGGAAATTTTATAAAGGCGAGTGTGCCGAAGCCGTTGCAACGGATTTTGACGATAACGGATGGGAGACCGTCCATTTGCCCCACACCTGGAATGCGGATGCCTATGTGGTGAAAAACTATTATCAGGGTATCGGATGGTATCGGCGCAAGGTGAGCGTCCCTTCCGGATGGACAGGCAAGCAAATTTTCCTCAAGATGGAAGGAGCCAGCAAGGCGGCGGAAATTTATTTGAATGGAAAACAAGTAGGAGAACACGCAGGTGGTTACACGGCTTGCGTGTTCGACCTTACGCCTTATCTTTCTTCCCAGACCGAGAACCAGTTGGCCATACGGGTAGACAACTCCCGTCAGGACATTCCGCCCATATCGGGTGACTTCACTTTCTTCGGAGGCATTTACCGGGACGTATGGCTCATTGCCACGGAAGCCCAACATATCAACCTGAATGACATGGGCGCGGAAGGCGTGCGCATCACTACGCCCCGTGTGTCGGAAGAAGAAGGGACGATAAACATCCGAACCGAGGTGAAGAATGATGCGGACAAGGCTTCCTCGCTCCGTTTGTCCACCTCGATTTATGCACCGGACGGTTCGCTGCTTCAGACGCTTGATCAATCTTTCAAAGTGAAAGCCGGAGAAACGTTCGTCATCAACCAAGAAAGCAAGAGCATCAAGCGTCCTTGTCTTTGGACACCGGAGACGCCTCACCTTTATCAAGTCATCGTGGAGTTGAAGGATTCGCGAAACAATGAGGTCATCGATGTTTCGAGGAGTCAAACCGCTTTCCGTTGGTATCATTTCGACGGGCAGAAAGGCTTCTTCCTCAATGGCAAGCCTTATAAGTTGCGGGGCGTTTGCCGTCATCAAGACCAGAAACCCATCGGTCCGGCCTTGAGTGACGAGATGCACCGGCGCGACTTCCGTTTGATGAAAGAGATGGGCGCCAACTTCATTCGCATCTCCCATTATCCACAGGATGAAGCCTTGCTGGAGTTGTGCGACAAGGAAGGCATGTTGGCTTGGGAGGAAATCCCGGTGATAGATATTGTGCGCGATACGCCGGGTTATGGAGACACTTGCGAGCGCAACTTGCGTGAAATGATTCGCCAGCACTACAACCACCCGTCCATTATCTTATGGGGATATATGAATGAAATCCTGCTGGTGACCCAGCGTACGTATAAGACTGAGGCGGAAATGAAACCGGCCTTGGAGCGCACTTTGGCGTTAGCCAACCGTTTGGAGCGTGCCTTGAAAGAGGAAGACCCGACACGCCTGAGCACAATGGCATTCCATGGGAGCAACATCTACAATGAAGTCGGATTGAGCCAAATCACCGATGTGGTAGGCTGGAATCTCTATAATGGCTGGTATGGAGGTGACGTAAAAGGCTTCGACCGTTTCTTGGAAGAACAACAAACGAAATATCCGAATCATCCACTCATCGTAAGCGAATATGGAGCCGGCTCGGACAAACGCTTGCACTCGTTGTCTCCACGCGCCTTTGACTTCAGCAGTGAATATCAGCAATTCTATTTGGAACATTACCTGCCCGTATTGGAGCAGACTCCCTATGTTTGCGGAGGGACACATTGGAACTTCATCGATTTCTCTTCCGCCCTGCGTGACGAGTCCATGCCCCGCATCAACAACAAAGGCTTGGTGCGTGCCGACCGTACGCCCAAGGACGTGTATTATTACTATCAGGCCATGTGGCGTGAAGACATACCGGTGCTCCACATCGCCACCCGCGACTGGAGCAAGCGTTGCGGCATCCAACAAGGGGATGCCCCTGTTTACCTTCCGGTAAAAGTCTATGCGAACCTGTCCGAAGTGGAATTGTTTGTCGACGGACAATCGCTGGGCAAACAACGAGTAGAAAACCGAAAAGCTGTGTTCAACGTGCCTTTTATGGGCAAGACGCCTTACCTTTCCGCTTGCGGGGAATACCAAGGCCGGAAAGTTTATGATGGGACAAGCGTCTCTTATCAAGCCATCCCTTTCCAATTGAATGACGACAATCTCCGTTCGCTGGAGTTGGCCATCAATGTGGGAAGCAATTGTTTCTTCACCTCCGACGAGAGCGGTTTGACTTGGGTGCCCGACCAACCCTACACCGCAGGCAGCTGGGGTTATGTGGGGGGCAAAGAGCAAAGCACCCAGACACAAATCCACCTTACCGCCGACGGGCCGCTCTATCAGACTTTGCGCGAAGGCTTGGAGGAATATCGCTTTGACGTGCCCCGGGGAGTTTATGAAATAGAAGTGCTCCTTGCCGACATATTCCGTAAGACGGAGGCTGTGGCCTACCAATTGGGACGGGATGGGAAAGCGCAAGCGGGGCGCAATCACTTCAAGCTGTTGTGCAACGGTGCATTGCTGGAAGAGTTGACTCCCGGAGAAACAAATGGTTATTTTCAAGCCATTCGGAAGAAGTATGTTGTCCGCAATGACACAGACCATCTTTCGTTGAGTTTCCAGTCAGTGTCCGGCAAATGTTTCTTGAACGCAATCAAGCTCAGGCGCATTCAATAAGTAATTGGCTACTTAGCCCGAATTAAATTGAAGAACAAAACAATGAAAAAGACCATTATCCTTTTACGATACGTTTCTACAAAAATCTGTCTACTCGCCTTCCTATGTTGGATGGGTACGTTGCTACAACCTATTGCTGCACAGACCAACGTGTTGGTGCTCACCGAACGGGGCGGGCAGCACGAAGGTTTCGTCAGTGCGGCACTCGATTGGTTGGAGGATTTCGGCAAAGAGCACGACTTCCGTTTCGTGGAACTGAACCAAACGGAGAAAATAGATAGTGCTTATCTGTCGCGATTCCGGGTATTCTTGCAATTGGATTACCCGCCTTACAACTGGACGGATACGGCCAAAAAGGCTTTTGAGCAGGCCATTTTCAATGGCACCATCGGTTGGGTAGGCTTCCACCACGCCACGTTGTTGGGCGACTTCGACGGTTTCCCCTTGTGGCGGTGGTTCTCGGACTATATGGGAGGCATACGTTTCCAAAACTACATTGCTGAGACCGCTTCGGGACGCTTGGAGGTGGAGCAACCTCACCATCCGGTCATGCGTGGAGTGAGCCGTTCCTTTGTTTTGCCGCATGAGGAGTGGTACACCTTCGACCGTAACCCGCGTGGCCGTGTCAAGGTGTTGGCGCATGTGGACGAGTCCAGCTACCAGCCGGCTTCGGACGTCAGGATGGGTGACCATCCAGCCGTGTGGACCAATGAGCGGATGAAGGCGCGCAATGTCTACTTCCTGATGGGGCATCACGCCGACCTGCTAAAGAGCAAAGACTTCACCACCATGCTGGGAAACGCCCTCTTGTGGGCGTCCGGTCCGGGCAAATGGTTTCCCCGTTTCCGTATGTTGGTACATTATAATAAAGAGGTGGAAAAAGCTCACCGAGACTTTGCGCTCGATGCCATCCGTTTCCTGCAAGACATGACCATTGGTGACGGAATGGTGGTGGATACAACGAGCAACATGGCCGACTTCAACGAAGAACGCTTGCGTACGTATCATTTAGTGGTTTCGCTCAACGACCATCCAGGGCATACCGAAGCGCAGCGCCGTGCCTTCCAAGCCTATATGGAACATGGGGGAGCGTGGTTGGGATTCCATGCCGCCGGTTACAACGATGCCGGTACGGGTTGGCCGTGGTATGTGGATTTTCTGGGAGGAGCCGTCTTCCATCGGAATAACTGGCCGCCCCTGCCTGCCAAGCTGACCATAGACGACCCGACGCATCCGGTGACCAAAGGCATGCCTTCGGCTTTCATCTCGCCCGAGAACGAGTGGTACCAATGGTCGCCCAGCCCGCGTCTCCGCAAGAACGTCAAGGTACTGGTCTCCCTTTCGCCGGAGAACTATCCGTTGGGATTTAAGGATACGGTGACGGACGGTGATTTTCCTGTTGTATGGACCAACACGGACTATAATATGCTCTATCTCAATATGGGACACGGACGCCGCATCTTTACGGACGCCACGCAGAATTATTTGTTCTACAACGCCATCCGCTGGCTGATGCGGAAGCAGTTCCATTAAGAGGGTACATCGAAGTGATTTAGAACACGGAGATGCAGAGACACAGAGATTTATTCATTTACAATTTAACAAATTACAATCCTATCCATTTACAATTTAACCATTTACAATTTACAAATGGTACTTTGTACTTGGTAAATGGTAAATAAAATAATCTGTGTCATCTGTGTGCTATAAGATAATTTTGATTAGTTACTTAATCATTAATCATTAAAAAAATCCTCTGTGTCTTTGTGTCTTCTATGTTTTATTCCCAATTGTGATGAATCTTCTTGCCTGGTCCGCCTCAATCCCGCGAGAAATTCTGCAAGAACTCGGTCAGATTCTCTCCTTCTTTCAGGTTCAGCTTCTTTCGTAGCCGGTACCGGCTTATTTCCACCCCGCGCAACGAGATGTTCAGCAAGGGGGCGATTTCCTTGGAGAGCAGGTTCATTTTGATGTAGGCGCATAGTTGCTTTTCCTTCGAAGTCAATCCCGGATAAGCGGCTTCCAACTGCCGGAAGAAATTGTGGTGAACCGAGTCGAACGAGTTTTGGAAAGCTTTCAAGTCATCGTCATGCTCCAAGTTCGTGTCAA
>CALUIQ010000196.1 GCA_944320735.1 uncultured Bacteroides sp.
CATAATGAGGGCGTCCTGCGCGATGCCCTTCCATACGCTGAGGTCGCCTGTCTCCTTCCAGTAAAGGTAAGCCAGGCTGGATTTCGTGCCCGCCCCGTCGGCGTGCATGATGTTGCAATACTCCGGGTCGCCGCCCAATATGTCGGGTATAATCTTGCAGAAAGCCCGTGGGAAGATACCCTTGTCGATGTTCTTGATAGCGTTGTGAACGTCCTCTTTCGATGCGCTCACGCCGCGCATCATGTATCGTTGGTTGCTCATGATGATGATGTATTTAGTTCTTAATAAGTTGTGCAAAGGTAACGATTATTCTTTATTTCCGTCCGTTTCTTCTTGCTTTTCTTTTGGCATTAAAATTCTACAGTCGGTGCCGTTTCCGCTCCTTCTTGTGCCTCGAAGTAGGCGCGCTTGTCGAAGCCGAAGAGGCCGGCCAAGATGTTCTTGGGGAAGCGGCGGATGGTGGTGTTGTAGGCGCGGGCGGCATCGTTGAAGTTCTTACGAGCCACGTTGATGCGGTTCTCCGTGCCCTCGAGTTGGGCTTGAAGTTCCAAGAAATTTTGGTTGGCCTTCAAGTCGGGATAGTTCTCGGTGATGGCGAGCAGTTTGCCCAAGGCGGAGGCGAGCTGGCCTTGCGCGGCTTGGTATTCAGCCAGTTTCTCGGGCGTGAGGTCAGCAGGATCTACCTTGATTTGGGTGGCTTTGCTGCGCGCCTCGATGACGCCTTGCAGGGTCTCCTTCTCGTGGGCGGCATAACCCTTGACGGTATTCACCAAGTTGGGGATGAGGTCGGCACGGCGTTGATATTGCGTCTCGACGTTGGCCCATTGGTTGCTCACTCCCTCGTCCATACCGACAAGGCTGTTGTATCCGCTGATGGCCCAAACTGCAATTACAGCCACTATGGCTACGATGATGATAGTTGCTTTTTTCATGTTCTGTTTTCCTTTCTTAATTAATGAATAAATATTTGTTTTTTATTTCTTTCTACGATTTTTCCCAGCTTTCCCGGCCAGGGTGTTGAAACGGTAGCTGAAGTTTACGATGCAATAACTGGTCAGCATGTTGCTTGTGGTGTCGGTGATGCCGTTGGCGCGTACGCTGCGCGTTTGGTTGTTCTGTTGTTGCAAGATGTCAAACATCCGTAAGCGTATCATGGCTTTCTTCTTTTTAAGGAATCGTTTGCTGATTTGCACATTCCATAAGCATTCGTCGCGTCCGGCGTTTCCGCTATATCCTTCACGGATGCGCCAGGATATGTCGGTGGATACTTCGATGTCCCAAGGCAGGCGAATGTGCGTATCGCCGCTCAGTGTATAGTCGAAGGTCTCACGGTTGCTTCCTTTTTGTTTGTCGTTGTTGACTTTGTTATATCTGAAGCGTCCGTTGAGGGCGATGTCGAACTTGTCGCTTCGGTAGGATGCTCGCACCCGTTCATTGGTTGTGAAGCTATGTGTAGTGCTGAGTTCAGAGTCCTGTCTTCCTACTGAAAGGTATCCTACTTGGTTCCTATAATTCGCTGATGCGCCTGCGCTTAGGGTGAACTTTTTGTTCTTTAGCGGTGTGTCAAACGAAATATTTGCATCCGTACTCCAATTGCCGTTAAGGTTGATTTTATGATAAGTCCGTGCTCCGGTGCCCTTGTCATAAGTCATACGGTCGTCTATTGCGTTCATCGTATTGCTAAAGCTGGCGTTGATGCGGAAACTTCGCATGGTTTTGGGGGAGTAACGATTGTAGCCGATCCTAATGTTGTTAGAGAACGATGGTTTTAGGTTCGGATTACCGTAACGCAGGTTCATAGGGTCGGTCACGCTGATGACTTCTTGCAAATCTTGCAGGCCGGGAGCCGAACTTTGTCCGTTATACCGGATGTTGATGCGTTCGTGGCGTGAGAAGTAATAGTCGGCCGTGATGCGGGGCGACCAATTCAAGGTGTGTTGCTTGGGCAAATCTTTCCCCGTGTTGGGACCGATAGTCGTTTCGCTTTTGCTGGCATTGGGATTCAGCGTGATGCCTGCATTGTAGACTAACCCTTTCCGTTCGGGCTCCCATTGTCTGTAGTCGCCTTGCAGAGAGAGGCCGATATTGTGGCGACCATAGTTGTTCTCCACCTTCGAACTCAGACGGTCGTTGTAGTCGTGGTTGGTTCGGTTGGGGTAGTTGATGCTGTCATAGGCCAACGATTGCGATAATCCCGTTCGGGAGTAGTAACTATAGTTTATGCTCAGGCGATAGTGTTTGGACAACGGTTCAATGTAGCCTGCCGACAACGTCCAGTTTTGATTGTTTCTTGTGCTTCGCGTGTTTCTTTCAATGTCCGATATACTGTCTTGCAGGAAAAACTGCGAATAGGAACTGCTATAACTGTTACTTTCGCTACCGGTGTTGCCAAACTTGATGCTGGCATGGAAATTCCTTCCGGGCTTTTTGAATCGATGGTAGAAGGACACGCTGCCACTGATGTTATACCCATGGCTGTCTCTATGGTTGGATGAAGATGTTTCGTTGATGGCGTTTTGATCGTTGTCAGTGTTCTTTCTCCAATTTTCACTCCACGAGTCGCCATTGTTGTAGCTAACGTTGATGTTGGCGTTCAGCGTATTCAAGCTGTCCACTTTCCACTCTACCCGTGCGTCTCCACTCAAGTTATGTGTGCCGTTTTTGCTGTTTGACAGGCGGTTGGAGAAAGTCGACTCATCGCCAAGGAAAGTTTCGGCATCGGTTTGTGTATGGGTGTCGTTTACGGAGTGTACGTATCTGACATTTCCTCTAAGGTCAAATGTCTTGCTTTTGCGTGCGTAAGTGATACCTCCGGTTTGTTGAGTCCGTTCCCCTCTGCCGCTGCGACGGGTGTTGTTGGCAGTCCCTATGAAGGAGAGGTTAATGTCATCGGTAAAATGGTTTACGTTGGCATTGCCTTCGTAGCGGTCTTTGGTGCCGTACCCCCCATTCAGGTTTCCCATCCATCCGCTATTCTTCTTTAGTGTCAAGTCAAGTACCGCAGTTTCATTACCGTCCTTGATACCTGTAAGGCGTTCGTGATCGCTCATCTCCTTATAGGCTTTCAGTTTTTTAATAGCGTCAGCCGGCAAGTTCTTCATAGACATACCGGTATTGTTGCCGAAGAAATCCTTTCCGTTGACCATAATTTTCTTTATTTCTTCTCCGTTGAGGGTAATCTTTCCATTTTCATCGATTTCCACTCCGGGAAGCTGTTTGATAAGTTCTTCTACCATATCGCCCTCGGCCACTCTGTAGGCTGACGCGTTATATTCTGTGGTGTCAGCATTGACCGTTACAGGAGGAGCTTCGGCCGTAATCACGGTTTCGGCCAACATAATGGCGTCTGTCGTCAATTGCAATATGCCCAAATCATTCTTTGCCGAAAACTTATTGGCTAATTTGACGGGATGGTATAATGTGGTGTAACCAATGAATGACACTTTCAACAGATAGTTACCCGGCCTAATATGCGGCAGGCTAAAACGTCCGTCTTTATTCGTTGTATTACCGGCTACCTGCGAACTGTCGGGAAGAGACAATAGTTGTACCGTCGCAGCTTCAATGGGCGTTTGGGTGCCTTGCTCCACTATCTGCCCGGAAACTGCCACCATTCGTCTCTGTGCTTGAATATTTCTGGCAACCAATAGTGACAATATAAGTATAATAGTATATTTTATGTAAGTCTGTGGCATTGGGTAAATTACCTATGATACTTATGCTTGTTAGTAGCGATGTTTAGAAGCGTGAACCTGCTCCTCCTCCTCCTCCGCTTCCTCCGCCGAAGCTGCCTCCGAAGCCTCCGCCTCCGCCAAAGCCTCCGAGACCTCCTCCGCCTCCGAAGATGACGGGGCCTCCCCAGCCACCGCCACGTCCGCGGTTGTTGTCCTGCGTGCGGTGTTCGCGGCGCTTGACGATGTGGCCGCAGTTTTGGCAGATGTAGGTGACTTCATCCATCGGGGCACCGTTGACGAAGATGGTCTGGCTGCTGGCACGTTGCAGCTTATGTTTCTTGCACTGGGGGCAACGGGTGGCACGACGTATGGCCAGGAAGACTGTGGCGATGCCTCCCGCTATGAAGATGAGGAAAAGGGTCACGACGAATCCTATGTCATCGCTTTCGCTTGCTACTGTGTCATTCTCCATTGAGCCGTCCAACCGGGCACAAGTGGCACGGATGCCGGACATCATACCTTCGCTCCAACGTTCGTCCTTCAGATAAGGTATCATGGCTTGCGTTTGGATGCGCTTGCAGATGGCATCGGGTAGGATACCTTCCAAACCATAACCGGTGTAGAACTGGATGCACCGCTGGTCGGTGACAAGCAGAATGACCAGGCCGTTGTCCTTGCCCTTCTTGCCCACGCCCCACGAGTTGAGCAGTTGGTGACAGAAGTCGAAGCAGGTGGCCTCACCGATACTGGGGACTACGGCAACGACTGTTTCGATGCCTGTCTGTTGCTCCAGGCGGTAGAGCATACGGTCGATGCTGTCTGTGGCTGCGGGGCTGATGATGCCTTCGGGGTCGCACAAGTAGCGGTATTTGTTTTGTATGTGTACCTTGGGCAAGTTGTCGGGGGTATAGATTTTCTCTTGCGCTTGCAGGCAGAGCGGCAGGCACAAGAGTAGGATGAGTAGCGGAATGATTCGTTTCATGCTGTCTTCGTATTATGTTTCGGTGGCTAAGATACGGCTTTTGCGGGAGTTATTGGATATATTTCTCCACAAAATCCTGTACACGGCGTGTATATTCCATTTTATTCTCCTTATAGGACACGGCGTGTGCGGCTTCCGGCACCAACCAAAGTTCCTTGGGCTGAGGCTTGGCCTCGTAGAGCGGATGCACCATCCAAGTGGGCACAAAGTCGTCGGCATCGCCGTGGATGAAGAGCATGGGCAAGGCACACTTCTTTACCTGCTCCAAGGCAGATGCCTCGTGAAAACTCCAACCGTACTTGACATCGCAAAGCCAACTGGCCACGTGGAGCAACGGGAAGGCTGGCAGGCCGAATTGGTTCTTCAACTCTCCCTTGAATTCGTCCCATACCGAGGTATAGCCGCAATCCTCCACGAAACACTTGACGTAAGGAGGCAATGTCTCGCCGCTGACCATCATCGTGGTGGCCGCACCCATGGAGATGCCGTGCACCACCATTCGTGTGCTGTCGCCAAAGAGTTTGTTGGCTGTGTCCATCCATTGCAGCACGTCCAGACGGTCCAACCAACCCATTTGTACGGCATCACCTTCACTCTGTCCGTGGGCATGGAGATCGGGCAGCAAGATGTTATAACCCAACTGGTGATTGTACATATAACCGATAGGCAGCATCCGCACAGCGTTGTCTGTATAACCGTGGACGATGACGGCTGTCTTTCCAGTTGGTTGTGCCGCACGGACGTAGAAGGCATGCAGGCGTTCGCCCCGTTCGCTTACGATGAAGGTGTCCCGCATAGCCTTTGACCGTAGGCTGTCTATCCAAAAGTACATCTCCGGATAATCTTCATATAGATAAGAATAAGTGTCGGAGATGTGGCGGCTGCGCGTCTCCAGACCTTCGGGCTTCAAGGCATAATCCAGCATATAAAAGCCCGCTCCCATCAACACAGCCGCAACAATCAGAAGTGTGATGAGGGTATATTTGACTAATCTTTTCATGGCTCATTCTGTTTACCGTTGCCAAATCTCCCACGCTGCAAACGCCTGTAGGAGCAACATTTCCAACCCGTTCTTCACTGTGGCGCCGTGCATGCGTCCTTTCTTCATAAAGAGCGTTTCGTTGGGGTTGTATAGCAGGTCGTAGAGCAGGTGGTCGGATGTTAGCAGATCGTAGGGGATTTCTGGACATTCGTCCACCTTGGGGTACATGCCTACGGGGGTACAGTTGACGATGACGGTATGTTCCGCCATAACTTCTGGTGTCAGTTCTTGATAAGTCAATACGTCGTTGTTTCGCTTGGTGCGCGAAACATAGGTGCTCTTTACGCCAAGGTTTTCCAACCCGTGATAAACGGCTTTCGATGCGCCTCCGGTGCCCAATACCAATGCCTTCTTATGCCGTGGCTGCAATAGAGGTTCGATGGATTGGGTGAAGCCGATGATGTCCGAGTTATATCCCACCAACTTCACTTTCCCTTTGGCCTGACGGATAATCTTGATGACGTTTACGGCTCCTATTTGAGCCGTGTCCTTGTCCAGCTCGTCCAAGTAGGGGATGACTTGTTCCTTGTAAGGGATGGTAACGTTCAGCCCGCAAAGGTCAGGGTGCTCGTCAACCACTTCCATAAAGTCCTCGATACGGGGAATTTCAAAGTTGACATACTCTGCGTCGATGTTCTCCGACTGGAATTTCTCGTTGAAGTAGGTTATTGAGAACGAATGTCCCAAAGGATAACCAATTAAACCGTATTTGTCCATAATCGTATGAATGATGAGGTTAATTTCTTCTACTTATATATTTCGCTAACCAAGGTGCGTACTACTTTCGTGACGTTCGCTTTCGGGAATTGTTTCTTGTACGTTTCCGTCAGGTCTTCATAAATCCAGAGGACATCGCTGCCTTGGGAGGAGCGGACTACAAACACGTCATAACACCGTACGTCCTCGCCCAGTTCCGCTTCCCACTCCATATAAGAATAGATTTGGTTGTCGGGCGGGTAGGATTGATACTTGTCCGTGATGTCCGGGGTAAACTCACTGAAGTCAACGGTCTGCTTCACGGTCAGTGCGCCTCCTATTATCGCCCAGCCGTTGGCAGCTATCCAAGTCAGTCTGCCTTTGTCACCTTCGGAGATGATGGACGAGGGGAAATCGGTTCGAAAACCGCATCCGGTTTGGTAAGGAGACGCTTGCAGGTCGTCTTGAATGTCAGCCTTGTTGTCTGCATAGACATAGAAGTTGGAGTCGGTGATGCGCCACGTATTACGGCTCCAAGCGGGGGAGGTGCCCGGTGCTTTGGTCAAGACGAATGAGGAACTTTTCTGCTCGACCCCGTTTAGGTAGAAATGGCGGTTGAACTCAGGGTCTTCTGGCGACTTCCACGTCAGGCGGCTGGAGAAGGTGATGACATCGGTGGTACCGTTTCCCCAGTCCAGCGTGATGGTTTCGTCCTCATACGTGTCTTCGCCTTGCAGTTCGCCGAAGCACAACAGGCAGCGGCCTTCCTCTGTCTCTACGATATGCAGGCCATACAGAATGGCAAGATAAGCCTTGGTGTTCGGCAGCGCGAGTTCGTTTAGCTTGTATTCTTTTCCTTTGTAAATGGCTTTGATGTCCTGATTCAAGATGTTGCCTTCAGTCGTTGGGCTGAGCAGGTCGTTACCCTCGGCATCCTGCACAGTCATGTAGAAGTTGATGGGCGCAAAGTCCCAAATGAGGTCATCTCCTCCGTTGTTATCCTCGCTGCATGAGGAGAACAAGGGCAGGCAGAGGAGGATGCTCCATAATATGTTTAAGATATTCCTTTTCATAATATGTAGTTTAATTTCTGATTAAACGCAAGATGGCTGATGCAGCCTCGTTCAGTTTAGAGAAGGCGAACAATTTCTTCCCTAAGTCTTTCAGAGATGCACCTATGTGGTAGACATCTCGGTTGTCGATAATTAGGAAACGGTCATGGCTGTTTTTATAGGTATGAATGTCGATAGGAGGATATTGGTCATTATATTTGTCTAAGTCGAGTTGTAGTTGCATAGTGATTTTAGAAGTATAGACGTTGGCCTTTACTCCTTTGCCACGCTTCCCCAACATGAGAAGAACGCTATTGTCTACATAATTGTCTATTAATGTCACAGATTCATTGGCTGAGCAGATAAGGTCTGTGACAAACTTATATGCATCAAAGATTTGCCCCTCAAAGAATACTCCTTCTACGGGAGGTAAAGAGGTGCGAACAAAGAAATCTATCTTTTGGGAGTGCTCTGCCACTGTCTGCTCTAAAGCGGTTAACCTTTGATTGATGCTGTACCCTTTCAGTAAGTAGTCTTTAAGGACTTTGTTGGCCCATTGGCGGAATTGGATACCTTGCTTACTATTTACCCTGAAACCTACGGATATAATGGTATCTAAATTATAATAGGTCAGTGTGCGTGTGATTTGCCGTTTCCCTTCTTGACGAACTGTTCGGAAATTCCGAACAGTTGAGTGCTCTTCCAATTCTTGTTGCTCATAGATGTTTTTAATATGCTCACTGATGTTGGCTTTACTGGATTTGAACAAATCAACCATTTGCGCCTGTGTCAGCCAAACGGTTTCATCTTCCAAACGCACTTCCAGTCTTACGGTGGCATCCGGTTGATATAATATGATTTCTCCTTGTTGCTCCATATCCTTATCTTATGAGTTACTTTACTTGGTTGCCATATACAGCGTACATATCCCGAATGTCAGCCGCTTGAAACGGACTTCCGAGAAGCCTGCCCGGCAGATGCTCTCGCTCATCACCTCGCCTTGCGGGAAGGCTTGTATGCTTTGGGGTAGGTAAGTGTAGGCACTATTGTCGTGTGAGATGCTGCGGCCAATGACGGGCATCGCCACTTTGGAATAGAGGGAGAAGAGTTGCTTCATAGGGAAGCGTTCGGGCGTGGAAAGCTCCAAGATGACCAAGTGGCCGCCCGGACGGAGCACACGGCACATCTCCGAGAGGCACTTGTCCAAGTGCTCGAAGTTGCGTACGCCGAAAGCGGAGGTAACGGCATCGAACGATGCGTCGTCGAATGACAATGCCTCGCAGTCTTCCCGTTGGAAACGGATATGGTCAGCCCATCCGGCATCGGCGGCTTTTTGTCGCCCCACTTGCATCATCCCTTCCGAGAGGTCAATGCCCGTCAGTGACTGGGGGCGTAACAGACGGCAGGCCAACAAGGCGAAGTCGCCTGTGCCTGTTGCTACGTCCAGCACCTCTTGTGGGTGGAAAGGGACAAGCCAACGGATGGCTTTCTTGCGCCACGAGCGGTCGATGCCGAGCGACATAAGGTGGTTCAGCCGGTCATAGGCAGGGGCGATGTGGTCGAACATCCGCTCTACTTGCTCCGCTTTTTTGCCCTTGCTGCCATAGGGCATCACTTTCTCTTGAGGATAGTCCATATAATATGTTAATGAAGAATTAGGAATGAAGAATTAAGAATGAGTGTGGATACTGAAGAATGAAGAATTTACCCACCAGTTCACAGCCTAAAATTCTTCATTCTTCATTCTTAGTTCTTCATTATTTCAAGTAATTCGTTACATTCCGTTCAATGCGGGCGGTGATGTCTTCTGTCTCCTGCGGTACGAATTTCTCACCTGTGATGTGTTCATAGAGTTCTACGTAACGGTCGCTGATGTTCTTTACAATCTCGTCCGTCATTTCGGGCACCTGCTGACCTTCCTTGCCTTGGAAACCGTTGTCCATTAGCCATTCGCGTACAAACTCCTTGGAGAGCTGGCGTTGCGGTTCGCCTTTCTCGAAACGTTCCTCGTAGCCCTCGCTATAGAAGTAGCGGCTGGAGTCGGGCGTGTGGATTTCGTCCATCAGGTAAATCTTGCCGTCGTGCTTGCCGAATTCATATTTCGTGTCTACCAAGATGAGGCCTCGTTCGGCGGCAATCTGCGTGCCGCGTTCGAAGAGTCGCAGGGTGTAATCTTCCAATTGTGCGTATTCTTCGGGCGTGCAGAGGCCACGCTTCAAAATTTCAGCGCGGGAGATGTCGGCATCGTGTTCGCCTATTTCGGCTTTGGTGGTCGGCGTGATGATGGGTACGGGGAATTTTTGGTTCTCCTTCATACCTTCCGGCAGACGGACGCCGCAGATTTCGCGCACGCCGCTCTTATAGGCACGCCAAGCCGAGCCGCAGAGGTAGCCGCGTACAATCATTTCGATGGGGAATCCTTCGCAGAATACACCTACGGTCACCATTGGGTCGGGCGTGGCCAGTTTCCAGTTGGGGCAGATGTCTGTAGTGGCATCCAGGAACTTGGCGGCAATTTGATTCAATATTTGTCCCTTGAAAGGAATGCCTTTGGGCAGGATGACATCGAAGGCCGAGATGCGGTCTGTTGCCACCATAACGAGTTTTTCACCACTGATGTTGTACACATCACGTACTTTCCCGTGATAAACAGATTGTTGACCTGGGAAATTGTAATTGGTTTCTGTTAATGATTTCATAATCTATTATTTAGCTATTATTTGTTCTTTTTTCTTCTCTTCACGTATCGCTTTCTGTTCTTTCTCGAATTTGTCATAAGCTTCCACAATCTTTGTTACGAGCTTATGTCTTACGATGTCCTTCTGGTTCAGTTCGATGAAAGCGATACCTTTCACCCCTTTCAATATCTTTATAGCCTGCACCAAGCCCGAAGTTTGTGACGAAGGCAAGTCTATCTGCGTCATATCACCCGTCACGATCATCTTGGTGTTCATACCCATACGGGTGAGGAACATCTTGATTTGGGCGGAAGTGGTGTTTTGTGCTTCGTCCAGAATGACTACCGCATCGTTCAGCGTACGGCCTCGCATAAAGGCCAACGGGGCTATTTGGATGATGTTCAGGTCCATATATTCCTGTAGTTTGGCGGCTGGTATCATATCTTGCAGGGCATCGTACAATGGTTGCAGATAAGGGTCAATCTTCTCTTTCATATCGCCGGGCAGGAAACCCAGTTTCTCGCCTGCCTCTACGGCGGGGCGGGAGCGGATGATTTTCTTTATCTCCTTGTTTTTCAAGGCGCGCACGGCCAAGGCGATGGCGGTATAAGTCTTGCCCGAGCCGGCGGGGCCGATGGCAAATACCATATCGTGTTCACGGAAAGCATCCACCAGCCGTTGCTGGTTCTCGCTGCGCGGGATGATGGGTTTGCCCGTGACGCTGAATACGATGACATTGCCACTTTTCTCCGCCTGCGGGGCGTTTCCCTTGACGATGTCGATGATGGCTTCTTCCTTCAGCGAGTTGTATTCGGCGCAATGCTTTTCCAGTTTGATGATGTTTTCCTCGAAGGCACACATCTCTTCCTCATCGCCCAGCACTTTGATGACGTTGCCCCGTGCCACGATGCGTAGCTTGGGGTACAACGCTTTGATGAGTTGCATATTGGCGTTGTTCACACCATAAAAGATAACAGGGTCAATATCTTCAAGTACGATAATCTTTTCTATCATTCGCTTGTGTCTCCAATTTTTCGCAA
>CALUIQ010000197.1 GCA_944320735.1 uncultured Bacteroides sp.
CTCTCCGCGTCACACGGCACCAGTTCCACCAAGTCCTTGCCTCCCCGGATAAAGGGATACATGCTTTCACCGTCGATGCGTACCTTCACCGTCTTGCCTTGCCGCAAGGCCTCGGCGGCTTCGGCCAAGAATTCGTTGCCTATCACCAACTTCCTCATGCGCCAAAGATGGTTTTACACGACAAGCGTGCGGCGTCGGCATTGGGCAAGCAAGCCAAATGATACACGGGCACGCAGGTCAGCACGTCGTTCAGCACCTCGCTGATGCAGTCGTACAGGCGGTCGTCGTAAGCAAAGTCTGGCGGGCACGAAGGATGCAGCGCGCCATAGGCTTCCATCACGCGGAGCTTCCTTATTTCGTTGTAAGGTGCCTGCGAGAGACGTACACAGCCCACCAGTTCGTAGCACTCGGTCTTGTAGCAGGGTGTCTTGCCGCTCCACGGACTGCCGTACACAAAGGGGCGTCCGTTGTGGATGCGCACGATGGGGCTGTCGTCGTTCAGCAGCACCGCTCCCTCTATGTTCTCACGCCACAGGCGGGTATGGGTGCTCTTGCCCGTCCCGCTTTCGCCCAAGAAGAGTACGGCCTTGTCCCGGTAGACAATGGTACTGGTATGGATGGCCACCGCTTTCTCCGGAGCCATCAGCACGCCCAAGGCTATCCAGCACGCAAAGCGCAGCAGGCTCAAGTCCAGGTTGCCGGTAAAGTAAGCCGTCCGCTTCTCGTCTTCCATCCACGCTTTCAGCAGAGGACCTTCCACATACGAGGATTCAAACAAGTAACCGCCCGCATAACGCCCAAAGCGGGTACGTGTCTGTTCCATCTCAGTGTGGTACAACTGTTTTTCCATCACGGGTGCGCCTTCAGTCGTATGCACAAAGCGGAAGTGCGCCTCCCCCCCTGTTTCTACGGCAAACACTCGAAACCCGGCTATTGCAGCCACAGCCGTCACCAACGGCTCTCCTTCCATCCGCAGGCGAAAGCCCGCTATCATGTAATCTTGTTCCATATATATTAATATGTATATATCTTGGTTCGGCAAATGATAATTTAACGTCACAGGGAACGCAGATGACGCAGAAATCGCAGATGAACGCAGACTTATATTTTTCTGTGCAGACAGGCGAAGCCCTTTATTTTTCTGCGAGCCTCTGCGCCGTCTGCGTAGTCTGCGTTCTTCTAATTCTGTGCGCTAAATTCTCATTTACCCTCCATTTCTACAACTTTCCAAATCAAACACCCAGTCACAAACCTGCAGTGAAGTCTCCCGGTGGGCTATCACGATGATGGTCAGCTCCCGACATTGCTCGGACAATTCCACCAACGCACGGTTTATCTCATTCTCCGTCCGGCTGTCCAGCGCGGAAGTCGCTTCGTCGAAGAACAGCACCTCGGCCTCCTTGTACAAAGCGCGCGCGATGCCGATGCGTTGCTTCTGTCCGCCGGAAAGGCGGCTGCCATATTCGCCCAAGGGAGTATCCAAGCCTTGCGGCAAGGCTTCCGCCCACTCTTTCAGGCTCACTTGCTCCAGCACCTGCATCACTTTTTCCCGGTCGGGGTGCGTATGCCCCAACGCCACGTTGTCCGCCAACGAACCTTCCACGATAAATATCTCTTGCGGCACGTAGCCCACCAACCGGTGCCAACGGCTACGGTTGGCCGGAGTCAGCTTGCGTCCGTCTATCCGGATTTCTCCCTCCGTAGGTGTCAGGAAGCCCAACAGCAAGTTGAACAAGGTAGACTTGCCCGACCCGCTGGCTCCACGCACGCCCACACGCTCGCCCCGACGAATAGTCAGGTTGACGCCCTTGAACAAGGGACTGCCGTCCGGAAAAGCGAAGCCAAGGTTGCGCAAAGCGATGCCTTCGGCGAAAGAAAAAGGCGGCTCATCCTTCGCGGAGGTTTCTTCCGTCTCTTTCAGGCCGTCAGCCACCACCTGCACCGAGTGGGAAGCGTTTTGCAACATCACCCAACTGTTCAGCATACTGCGCATGGCGGGTATCAGACGGAAAGCGGCTACGGCAAACACACCGCTCACCACGCCCAGATCTCCCTGCCCCACGCCTATCAGCAAGCCGATGCCCACCACGATGGCGGCTTCGGAGAGGAACTGCGGGAACAGGTGATACCGCTCCATACGCTGTCGGCTGTGGATGATGGAGCGCATGCCTTGGTCGAACGAAGCGAGCGAAGTATCGAACGCCTGCGCTATCTCCAGTTCGGCATAGCCCCGGAAAGCTTCCACCACCGTGCGGCTCTGCTTGCGACGAGCTTCCAATTCTTCCTGACCATAATGACGCAGACGCTTGCGCACCACCATACTATATAAGAGCGCCGACGGCACAAAAGCCGCGCAAAGCAGCAATCCCGCCAAAGGTTCCCACACAATCAGGGCCGTCATCATCAGCACAATCAGCACACCGTCACCTGCCATGCGGAACAGCGGAGCCAGCACCGACAGGCAGAACATGTAGCACACGTAGTTCACCTCGTGCCCCAACTGCACACTGCTTTTCGAGCGCAGGAAGAGCAATCCGCGGCGATAGTAGTTGATGAACATCCGCCGGCTGAAGTCACGGTACACTTCCAACTGGAAACTGCTTTCCACCCGCGCCAATAGCACCACCAATCCGTTTTTCACGATGACAAAAGCCATCACGCCCCCGCAGAGCAACAACATCTCTCCCCGCGAGCTTCCCGGCTTTAGCACCGCCAACAACAACGGTATCAGTGCGGCCACGCCGGCAAAGTCCAGCACAGCACGTACCAGCACCGCCAGCGCCACCCATCCGCTACGCCGACGAGCCTTGGCAGGCAACAGTTTCAAGATATCCTTTATCATACGGGGGACAAAGGTAATGCAAATCGAGCGGAAAACATTCAAGCTTGCTTGAAAATGTTTTCCCGAGATGCAGCTTAGCTTATTTAAAGATAGTGCAAATCGAAAGTAGGACAAAACAAACACGTTTGTTTTTCATACTGAGATGCAGCCTATCTTATCTAAAGGTAATGCAAATCGAGCGGAAAACATTAAGTTGATTGCATGAATTGCCTTAATCACCTCAATAACATAGTTACCATACTTGTCTGCAGCAATATCATACTGAGCGATGAACTTATAGTCAAAAAGGATAATTCGGTCGGATAAATGTAATGAATCTCCAATTTTATGGTCGAAAATATGTGCATCCTATTTGTATGTTCGGTCGGAAATATGTAATTTTGCAGGGAAAGGACTTTAATGTTTAGTGGCTATGTACAGGAACATTATAGAACGATTGAAGGAGTGGAAAGGCAAGGAGCGGCGCAAGCCGCTCGTCTTGGCGGGGGCGCGCCAAGTGGGCAAGACGTACATACTCAAGGAATTCGGGGAGAAGGAGTTCGACAATGTCGCCTATGTCAATTGTGACGACAATGCGCTGGCCAAGGACTTGTTCGCGCAGGACTATGACATGCGGCGCATCTTGTTGGCCATCGGTGCCATCACCCGGCAGACGATAATGCCCGGCAGGACGCTGATTATCCTGGACGAGATTCAGGAAGTGGAGAGGGGATTGTCCGCCTTGAAATACTTTTGCGAGAACGCCCCGCAGTACCATGTGGCCGTGGCCGGTTCCTTGTTGGGCATCGCTATGCACCGGGGCGAGTTATTCCCGGTAGGAAAGGTGGATGTCCTGCACATCTACCCCATGACGTTTGACGAGTTCCTGTTGGCGAGGGGGCAGGCGCAAATGGTCTCTTTATTAAAAGGCAAGGATTGGGACACCGTCAAACTGCTGAGGAACGAGTATGTCAAGGCCTTGCGAGAATACTATTTTGTGGGCGGGATGCCGGAAGCCGTCAGCGAGTTTTTCGCCACGAACGATGTCCTGAAGGTGAGGGAGGTGCAAAACAACATCCTTTTCACTTATCAGAAGGACATTTCCAAACACGTGCCTTCCAGCGAGTCCAACCGCATCAATATGGTGTGGCAGTCGATGCCTTCGCAGTTGGTGAAGGAGAACAAGAAGTTCATCTACGGCGTGGCCAAACCCGGGGGAAGGGCCAAGGAATTCGAGGCGGCCATCCAATGGCTGATGGACGCAGGGCTGGTCTACAAGGCGGAACGGGTGCGGGAGCCCAAGATGCCGCTGAAGTTCTATGTGGACATAACGAGCTTCAAACTCTTCCTGTTGGACTGTGGCTTGTTGGGAGCGATGAGCGAGACGCCACCGGAGAGCCTGCTGGTAGCCCGCAACGGGATGGAGGAGTCGAAAGGGGCTTTCACCGAGAACTACGTGATGAGCCAGCTAGTCGCCACGCGCGACACTTCCGTATTCTATTACAGCAACGACGCCAAACTGGAGATAGACTTCCTTGTCCAACAGGGTACCGCCATTGTCCCCATCGAGGCGAAGGCGGAAGAGAACCTCCGCTCCAAGTCGCTTTCCACATTCGTGGCCTCCCATCCCAAGATGCACGGCCTACGTTTCTCCATGTCCGACTACCGGGAACAAGGTTGGATGACGAACGTGCCACTATATGCGGTGAGCACTTATTTCTAAGGAAAATGACTCAGAACACGGAGACACGGAGGCACAGAGATTTTATTTCTCCGTGTCTTTGTGTCTCTGTGTTTCCAATTACAGTATGTCTTCTTTCCTATATAGAGCCTAGGCGCGGCTTACATTTCCGCCGCTCCGTTCACCACGATCCGGGTATCGTGCCCCCCGTAGTTGCGTACCGAGTTATACTCCTCGCCGGTACCGTCAACGACCGTGGCCCCCGCACCATTGTACAAGTTTCCCCAGTTGCTGATGAACAGTTCGGCGGAGGCCTTCTCGTTGCCTTCCATGCGCACGCTCGGGCAATCCACCGATGCTTGGGCTACATATAGGGTTGCCCCGGGCAGTACCTGCAAGGAGGCCACCTTCATCTCCTTCCCCCCGTTTTCCATCCGCGCAGATGGTCTTGCGGCGGTCACCGTGTAGGCGGACAAGTCGATGTCCTGTGCGTTGCCTTCGCGGTCTTTTGCCCCGCAGAGCGTCGCGCCTATCCACAAGGTGTTGGCACGGATGTCAGCGGCATCGGTCGTGGCGTCCTCATACAACTCTTGGATGACGGGGCCGCGCTTGTCCCGCGCTTCCACAAGGATGTTGCCGTTCTCCGCCAGGCCGGTAATGAACAGGAGCCCTTGAGTGTTGTCTGCCAGGATGACGGTCGTGCTTTCCCCCTCGGCATGTATCGCGCCTTGGTTGACGCCGATGGTGAGCCGCCCCGCCTGGTTGTCTATCTCCCCTTTGTTAATGCTCGTCGCGTTTCCGGTCGACTCTCCGTAGTTGGCCATCCGGCCTTCGTTCAGGAGCATGCCGTCCAGCCTGCCGCGGTTCAAGACCAGGCCGTCCTTTGTCAGGTTGCTCGTCGCGCCTTCCAGCTCGGCTCCCTCGCCAACGGACAGCACGCCGCTGTTTTCCAGCACGCAACCCTTCACCTTTCCGCGCACCTCGGCGACGCCAGGGTTCTCGATGTCGTATTCTTCGCCCTCCGCCAGCACCAGCTTGCCCTCGTTGCGGATGACGGCTGGAATGCCGCGGGTCAGTCGTTGCTCGCCGGTCACCACAATGCGGCCCTCGCCCGCGGGCGTGTCGCTGAAGAACAGCTTGCCGCCCAAGGCCGTGGCGTCAACGTCCTCGTCCAGGACGACGCTGTGCCCGTTCAGGTTGACGGTCAGGCTGAGGGACTCACCGTCGCGCAGCATCTCATACATCCTGCGGGTGATGCGTATGTTGGCGTCCAAGTTGGCCGTAAGCCGGGTGGCGGTATTCACGTTCCAGCGAATCAGGTATTCCACGTCCGTGGTGGACGAGGCGCTGACTTCGGGCAAGGCCGACACGTCATCGTCCGTGAAGCGCACCTCCCGCAAGGCTCCCTTGGTGGTGCTCACCACCGTCTCGCCTTGCAGCGACAGGTTATGGATTCGCCCTTCGTCCGTCTCGACGTCAAGCAACAGGTCGGCGTAGGTGCCTTCGGGAAGCATGATGACGAAGTCCTGCGAGTCCTGCCGCCCCAAGGCTTCCGCTCCTTCCACCGAAAGGATGGCCGTCTCGGCAGGCTCGGCGCCGGGGAGCGGGCACATCAGGTCACGCATGGCCTCGCGGCGGCTGTAATTGCCGAAAGTGGGGTCATAGCCGGCCTCCACGCCATCGGGCGAGCCGTCCCCCAAATACTGCGCGATGTTGAAGCGTCCGTCCGCCGTGGCGTAGGCGCAATCCGTCGGGTCGATGGCCACGGCGTTCGGGAAGCCCCCTTCCGGCAGCCTGAGCGTAAGCCTGCGGACATGGTAGGACTGGCGCCCGTCGTTCAGCAGCCGGATGCCCAAGGCGGCGAACACGGGGCGGAGCTCCACGCTCGCGCCATGGCCCTGCCGCGCGCTGTCGGCCACGATGGGGGCGTAGCCCGCGTAGAGGTTGTTTTCGGCGAAGGCGCGCGTCAGCGACTCACGCGACGTGCCCCGCTGCACTTGTCCCTCCAGGGTGAACCGGCAAGGAGAACCCGCCTTTAACCCCTTCTTGTAGGGGTATATGAAGAAATAATTTCCCTCGCGGAGGTCCGAGCCCGCACTCCAGACGCCTTCCGCGTCGCGGACAAAGGCGACGTGGCCGGTTACCACGTCCGTAAGGCGGTACTTCTCGTACCACGAGGCACCGGCGTCCGTGCTTGCCGCCACGTCCATCAGGCAGGCGGCAAGGCTGTCGCCCGCCTCAAAGTGGTAGCCCTCGCCCGGTTCATAACCCAGGCGGGTGTCGGCTTCGGGGGAAGGAACCGACACGCGGAGGGATGCTTGTCCCGCCAACGGACGATCCACGGAAAGGCCTGCGGCTTGCGGCAGGTCGTGCTCTTCGGTACAAGCGACCACTCCGAAGGCCGCAAGCGACACGATGGCCAAGCCAATCTGTTTGTTCATTCGTCTCATTTTTCAAGTGTTTTAGTAGATGAAAGAAAATCCCGGCAAGACGGGATTGCCTTGTCGGGATTTTCGGATTTGGAAATTTCAGCTAAACTGCCAATACTGCTTCATTAAAGAGTAATGTTAGTTGAATTGCTGTTGTTGTCCAGAACGTTGTGAGCAGCGTTGCTACTATTCGGATGAACAACTGTAATAGACGTGGTTCCGTCTGCAGCAGTCAAAGCTGCATTGCTGTTGATGGTGAATGTAGCCACGTTGTTATTAGAACCCAACATCATTACACTAGAACCTGTCGCAACATACATATTGATATTGTTCAATACCAATTTAGCTTTCGGATTAATTGTGATGGAGTTCATGCTGAACTTCTGGAATGCGCGGCCGTCAATACGAGCGTTTGCAGTCTTGGCAACCAAATTGATAGCACCGTTCATCACAGTCGGAGCATTTCCTGCCGTGCCGCCATTTATCAGGTCTACGTCAAGATACTTGCCATCCTTATCTGTCTTTTCTACGTTCAAAGTAGAAGACAACCAAATAGTGTTGGCACGACCGTCAACGCCATCCGTATTGGTCGGAGCAGTGATTTCCTGTACTAAATTACCTTTCTTATTATTATCAGTCAGGAAGTTACCATTGTTGGCATCCAACTTGGTGATGATGATGTTACCGTTCTTGGTTGCGTCAGCATCGTTACCGTTGTCGTTGATGCGTGTCGTAGACGTTCCGTTAGCATAAACATTGGCCTCAAAGCCCGCGGATGCATAGAGTGTCTTATTCTCTTTCAAGAATAC
>CALUIQ010000198.1 GCA_944320735.1 uncultured Bacteroides sp.
AAGTGGGAACGACATTACCAAAGGGTGGTAGTCACATTAAGAATGACCAATCTGACCTCATTGATATAAAAATCTCATCGTCTTTAATCGTATGGGAAACGGAAAGACTGAATGCAACCGAGTTTTCAGACTGATCCATTAGTTTATACTATATCATCAGTAGTTAAGCCGATAGTTGGCTTAACTACTAACGGAGCGAAGCGGAGTGATAACTTCTTAACTTCTACAAATGATATCAATTAATTCTGTACACTTACTTAATAACGAATACTTAGATTCCTAACGCCTTATCACTTTAGCATCTACAGGATTGTTACACCAATCATTGTTCGTACCATAGTTAGCACCCCATTCACCAAAACCAGGGTATGCCGCACTGATGTTTGTACGTTCTGTAGGCCATAGCCAAGTACCTGGTACACAAATCATCTGAGGCACTTTCCCTTGGCCTGGAGCGGTAATCTCTGTTGTAACATTTCCTTCTTCATCGGTTACTTTCACACTGAAGCCTCCCATATTCTGAGTAATGCTAAAGTTCTCGTCAACATTGATAGTAATAGGTTGGGCTGTTTGTGTGATACCGCTTACCGTATTGGCGAAAGTGGTGGTTGAGACACCCAACAGGCTGTGTATCTCTCCATAGCTCTGCCCGTTATACGTGATTTCCGCCGCCAATGTCCCGCCTGCCGCCAATGGAGTGATAACTACTTGATTGCTTCCTTCCACGTGGCTGACACTGAACACGATGTCATTGAAATCGAAATCGTCAATGGCGCCAAGGTCCTCGCAGGCGAGAAGCCACGATTGGGGAGTATCCGGTTTTACATCCGGGTCAGCACTTGGTGTGTTGCCCTTACCCGTACATTCATCACCATTCTCGCTACCGGGAATACTGACCGGTGCTTCACCCACTTTGCTTAAGCCTCTCGCATTTACGATGGCATTGGTTATGGTCTTCCAATAGCCTCCATATTCATTGCCTTCCAGATTATCAGAGTAGGTATTCACCTCCATATAGATATTACCGCTTATCTCGAAAGAGCCAACATTTACATATTCCACATTTTGAGTAGATATAAGAGCCGGGGCTCCCGTTCCTACAAATTGTATATGGGTAAGATTAGTCCGCAAATTGTTTGCACGAAGAATTGAATTCTCACGCAAGGTCAAATCTTGAAAATCTATAAATTCACACTCAATAGCAGTATTGGGTGCTTGATTTATGCACAGAACCTGAATTTTCTCCTTCGAACGGAGCAGGCAACCATTGTTGATGGTGCCTTGGTTGCCATTACCAACAATTCTATCGACATCGATTCTACCCCAGTTCGTCAAAATACAATCGCCATTCCGATTTTGGAGAGAAATTTCTTCCATTTCCATAATTCCATTAGGAGCATTGTAGAAAGTGGCAAAATTAATGCGTACGGTATTTACATCTATTGTACCATTATTGTATATCAAAGCGGTTTCAGCATCGTGATTGATTGTCGCGTTATTTTCATCAACAATCTTTCCTCCCGGCATAACAATGATGCGGGCGTTTTTGTTCATTTGAAGCTCGCTCTTTAGACACAACGTACCACCATGGGCTACGATAATATCCAGGTTTTCAATTTTATTTTTCTGGTCAATTGAATAAACGCCGCCTTCTGCTATCACCAGTTTTAATGTTCCAACTTCGGGTATAGGAGTAATCCATTCACCTTCAGACTTAGAACTTCCCTCTACTTTTGTATAACCATTAGATTCCAAATTCAACAAATCATCTATCTCCGTAGAAACGACTGCCGTTAAGGAGTGATTTGTGTTATTATCAATCCTTTGTATGTCACATATTCTATCCACATTCTGACTCCAAAGACTGAAACGAACCCCATTTTTCAAGTCATATCCTTCTTCTATCAACTTGTTCACTTCTTCCTCCGTATAAGGACACTCCATAGTGGGTAAGTCGCCAAGTTCCATGGCTTTGGTAGAAGCCTTTACCGTTCCAAACGTTACGTCCGCCGTATTTCCGGAGATATGAGATGACTTTACGACCCTGCGGTTGTGTTTGTCTACACGGGCTACATAGAGATCTTGCAAATAAGAGGGAGCATCAAAACGAATAGTGGCATTTGCTTTGCCTTGAGCGTCTGTAGCGACTTGGGCTTGAGCCATCAAAAAAGCTTGTTCACTATACAGAGGATTGTCAGAATACAATTTCAGCGTATATTCGGTTAAAGCGTCCTCGTTTAATTCAATATCCGCCGTCACCTGTTTCGCCAAATTCCACGTCTGTTGCGGGTCGATTTCACCAAATGTGTTTTCCCATGCATCCTCATACTGCTGTACGGTTTTCTCCGGATTGTACAAATCCTCCGTTTGACAGCCTACTAACAGAGTGCCTACAAGCCCGGCACACAACATTCCTTTTCCTAAAATTCTTCTCATACTAACACTCTCTGTTTGTTTTGCTAATTCTATTTCGAGTGCAAAAGTACGAATATTCAGCGAATTACAAGGGTATAAATTGTGTACAGATGTGTATTTCCCGTTTTTTATGGCAAAAATTCCACCCTTTTGCCGTGAAATCGGTTCATAAAGGGTGGAATTTGTAAATTTATCGATTCAGCTTCAGCATCTCTTCGATATACTCGCGCGTATTGCTCAACCGGGGAATTTTGTGCTGTCCGCCCAGTTTGCCTTTCTGGTCCAGCCAATCGTGGAAGAGTCCTTGGCGGGCAACGATGATTTCCAGAGGTTGCAAAGCCAAGTCGTTCTGGCGTTTGGCCTCGTAGTCGGAGTTGACTTCCTTTAGCGTATCGTCCAAGATGCGGGCAAACTTGCTCAAGTCATCCGGCATTTGGGCAAACTCTATCAGCCACTGATGGCGACACTTGGCGTGCTCGTCCATAAAGACGGGGGCGGCAGAGTAGTCGGTGATTTGCGCTCCCGTGGCAGCGCATGCTTTTGCCAATCCCTTCTCGGCATTGTCCACAATCAACTCTTCGCCAAAGGCGTTGATAAAGTGCTTCGTGCGGCCTGTGATAATGAATTTATACGGACGGTTGTTAGTGAACTTCACCGTATCGCCTATCATATAACGCCAAAGTCCCGCCGAAGTGGAAATGACCATGGCATAGTTCTTGCCTAACTCTACTTCCTCCAATGCATACACGCGCGGATTGTCTTTGCCCACGTCTTCCAACGGGATGAACTCGTAGAACACACCGTAGTCTATCATCAGCAGCATAGACGGGTCGGACGGATCGTTTTGTGTGCCAAAATAGCCTTCCGAAGCGTTGTAAGTCTCCACGTAGTGCATCTTGGGACTGTGAATCACCTGCTTGTATTGTTCGCGATAGGGCGTGAAGGCCACTCCTCCGTGGAAGAAAACTTCCAAGTTGGGCCACACTTCTTCCAACGTCTGCTTACCGGTCTTCTCCAAGATGTGCTTGATGAGCACCAACATCCACGAAGGCACGCCGGAAAGGTTAGTGACATTGGCGTGGATGGCTTCGCGGGCTATTGCCTCCATCTTAGGCTCGAAATGTTCCATCAAAGCCGTCGCTTTGCTGGGCACACGGATGTAGTTGACCAACGAATTGAGGTTTTCTATTAAGATAGCCGACAAGTCGCCCACCAAGCTATGATTGGTGTTGAGGTTGGGCGCATGACTGCCACCAAGAATCAGCCCCTTGCCTGAAAAAAAACGGCTTTCGGGGTTTTGGCCTAAATAGATGGTTACGGCATCCTGCCCGCCCCTGTAATGCGTGTCGTGCAGTGATTCCTTACTAACGGGCAAGAACTTGCTCTTGTCGTTCGTAGTGCCCGAAGACTTGGCAAACCAACGAATCTCAGAGGGCCATAAAAGCTTCTGCTCACCGGCGCGAAGACGTGCCACGTAGGGTTTTATCTCTTCGTAAGTCTGTATAGGCAGACGGTTCTTAAAGTCATCGTAGGTGCGGATAGAAGGGTAGTCGTATTTCTTTCCCCACTCAGTGGAGGCAGCCATCCCGACCAGTCGGGTCAGGACACGTTGTTGCAGTTCTCCGGCATGGCCGGCATACTGTTCTATTTCCTTCAGACGGGAATTGAAATAAATCCGATTGAGGAATCTTGTTATATTCATCTTTCTATAGTAGATTTGATTTCATGCACAAAAGTACGCTTATTTCTGATTTCCCTCTACTTTTTTCCTTATTTTTTTCTATCTTTACGCCTGGATTTGTGGCTAAATTGCCATATAAACGTATAATCTTAGTAGAACGTTGGGCGTATGAGAATAGGTATTTTGACTTCCGGAGGCGATTGTCCGGGCATCAACGCAACCATTCGGGGCGTATGCAAGAAGGCTATCCTGCATTATGGAATGGAAGTGATAGGCATCCATGACGGTTTTCAGGGACTAATGACCAAAGAGACTGAACCATTTACCACCGCTTCCTTGTCGGGCTTGTTGACGCAAGGCGGTACGATATTGGGCACTTCACGCGAAAAGCCCTTTAAACGGGGTGGACTGATGGAAGGGGTGGACAAGCCCGCACTCATCATAGAGAATATTAAAGAACTTGGATTGGACTGCCTGGTATGCATCGGCGGGAACGGCACGCAGAAAACCACGGCAAGGTTTGCCGAGATGGGCGTAAACATCGTGGCCATCCCCAAGACGATAGACAATGACATTTGGGGCACGGATTTTTCTTTTGGGTTCGACACCGCCGTATCCATTGCCACTGATGCCATCGACCGGCTGCACTTCACCGCCAGCTCGCACAAGCGCGTCATGGTCATAGAGGTTATGGGACATAATGCAGGCTGGATAGCCCTCTATGCAGGTATGGCCGGTGGAGGTGACGTGATTCTGATTCCGGAAATACCTTATAATATACATAACGTAGGCGAACTGATATTAGACCGCTTGAAACAAGGCAAACCCTATTCCATCGTAGTGGTGGCCGAAGGCATTCCCACAGACGGACGGAAACGGGCGGGAGAATACATCGCCCAAGAAATAGAATACGAAACGGGAATCGAGACACGTGAAACGGTGCTTGGCTATATCCAACGAGGCGGTTCACCCACACCTTTTGACAGGAATCTGGCCACACGTATGGGAGGTCATGCTGCAGACTTGATAGCCTCCGGACAATTCGGCCGGATGGTGGCTTTGCGCGGGAATGAAATCAGTTCTATCCCCTTGGCGGAAGTGGCGGGCAAACTAAAAGTCGTAACCGAGGAGCATGACTTAGTGGTACAAGGACGTCAGATGGGTGTCTGCTTCGGATAATCGTTTTCGGCCTTCAATTGCTCTACTTGCTCTTTGAAGGCTTTGTCGGTTTTCAGCTTTTTAAGTGCCATTTGAGAGGCTATTTGTTGGGATTCTTTCTTCGAATAGCCTTTCCCGGTGCCGGCCGGCATACCTGCTATGCGCACCTCGGTTTGGAAGACAGGATTATTTTCTTGGTCAAGGAATTGCTCAATGAGTTCAAAAGACACTTCAACCTTGTTTTTCTGACTCCACTCTATCAGGCGAGACTTGAAGTTCATCTCCTTGCGCGACACTTTGTCAAGGTCGATGTATTTTTTGAAGATTTTCTTTTCGATGAAGAATTTACAGCGTTCGTAGCCCTGGTCTATATAGATAGCACCTATAAAAGCCTCGAAAGCGTTACCATACATATAACTATTATGTGAAGACGGGCGCAAGGAGTATTTCACCAACTTGTCCAATCCTATCTCCACGGCCAGCTTGTTCAGCGTTTCCCGTTGCACAATCTTGGCACGCGTATTGGTCAGGAAGCCTTCCCGTTTCCCCGAAAAGTGACGGAAAACTATATCGCCCACAACCGCATCCAAGATGGCATCGCCTAAAAACTCGAGCCGCTCGTTGTTCAAGGGCTTGCCTTCTGTCGAACGGAGGGAGGTTGACTTGTGAAGCAAAGCCTGCTGGTAGACTTTGATATTGTGTGGAAAGAAACCTAAGATACGATAAAAACAAAAATAAGACTCCCGCTCCTTATGGAACAAGAATCTTATTTTGTCTATTTGGTTACGCAACACGGCTTTAATCAGCGTATTTCTTGAAGATTACACATGCGTTGTGACCGCCAAATCCAAAGGTGTTGGACAAAGCAACGTTCACTTCGCGTTCCTGAGCCTTGTTGAACGTAAAGTTCATGTTGTAATCGATGTTCTCATCGTTATCGCCTTCCTCGTGATTGATGGTAGGAGGCACAACCCCATTCTTGATGGCAAGAACACTTGCGATAGCCTCTACGGCACCTGCCGCACCCAGCAAGTGGCCTGTCATAGACTTCGTAGAACTGATATTCAACTTATAAGCATGTTCGCCAAATACCTCTTGGATGGCTTTCACTTCCGAGATATCGCCTACGGGAGTCGACGTACCGTGTACGTTGATGTAATCCACCTCTTCAGGTTGCATACCTGCGTCTTCCAGCGCATTCATCATCACGAGTTTTGCACCTAAGCCTTCGGGGTGTGAAGCCGTCAGGTGATAAGCGTCGGCCGACATACCTACACCAGCCAATTCCGCATAAATCTTTGCGCCGCGCGCCTTGGCGTGCTCCAGTTCTTCCAATACCAAGCAACCGCCTCCTTCGCCCATGACGAAGCCATCGCGGCTGGCACTAAACGGGCGAGAAGCCGTTTCGGGAGAATCGTTGCGGGTAGAAAGCGCGTGCATGGCATTGAAACCACCCACACCGCAAGCGGCAATAGCAGCTTCAGAGCCACCGGTCACGATTGCGTTGGCCTTGCCCAAACGGATAAGGTTGAACGCATCGGCAATGGCGTTGGTTGAAGTGGCACAAGCCGAACAAGTGGCATAGTTGGGGCCATGGAAGCCATACAGGATAGAAATCTGCCCTGCGGCAATGTCCGAAATCATCTTGGGGATAAAGAACGGATTGAACTTAGGACCTACTTCCTTTCCATGCAAAGCATAATTGCCGGCTTCTTCCTCGAACGTGCGTATACCCCCGATACCTGCACCGAAGATAACTCCAATTCTGTTTAAATCCTCATTTTCGACATCCAGACCCGAATCACTTACCGCTTCCTTGGCTACGGTAATGGCATATTGCGTGTACAAGTCCATCTTGCGGGCTTCCTTGCGGTCAATGTATTTGGTAGCATCGAAGCCTTTCACTTCGCACGCGAACTGAGTCTTGAATAAAGAAGCGTCGAAATGAGTAATGGGTCCAGCCCCACTAACCCCATTCACAAGGTTTTCCCAAAACTCGGGAACACTGTTGCCAATGGGAGTAATGGCGCCGAGACCTGTTACTACAACTCTTTTTAATTCCATGTTCAGAAAAACGGATGGATAAATTACTTCGAATGTTCCTCGATGTAAGAGATGGCATCACCTACAGTGGCAATCTTCTCTGCTTGATCATCAGGAATAGAGATTCCGAATTCTTTTTCAAATTCCATAATCAATTCTACTGTGTCCAGAGAATCTGCTCCCAGATCATTAGTGAAGCTGGCTTCGTTAGTAACTTCAGATTCTTCTACGCCTAATTTATCGACGATGATAGCTTTCACTTTTGATGCAATTTCAGACATAACTTTAAGTTTT
>CALUIQ010000199.1 GCA_944320735.1 uncultured Bacteroides sp.
TCTCTTTTGGTAAAAGGGGATATGGCTAAGCTGTTCCTCTCCTTGGAAGAAGAATCTGAACAGGTAGCAAATTGTCAGTTGACTATTAACTTCGAAACCGATTAACATAACTTAAGAGACACTAGTGTATTAACCTATAACTCCGGGCAAAGCCCTAACTCCTTTTAACTCCCGATAACTCCTAAAAATATAAAATCCGTGTTATCCGCGTCATCTGCGGCTGAAAAATAGAAACACACAGTTAAATTCCCATTTAATTGCAAGAAAATTATCCCTCTATTTCAACCTAAAATAAAGAAAAAACTACTTTTTTAAAAAAAAGTGGGATATCGACTCATACTTTTTCCTCCGTCAAGTGTTAGCTACTACAGAAAGGCCTTTAAAAAACGAAAAGAGTAATTATTAATGTTATGAACATCATGAGAAACAAAGGTAGAACAAGAAAGGTACTGCTGATTGGGGCGATGTGTTTGGGCTTCTCCCTATCGGCGTGGGCACAGAAGGTTTCTCTGGACTACAGGGACACCAAGGTAGAAACCGTGTTGTCTTCCATCAAGAAGCAGACAGGTATGGATATGGTCTATAGCGACCAGATACTCAACACGAACCGTACGGTAACCATCCGGGTGCAGAACGTGGAACTGCGTACCGCCTTAGACAAATTATTGGCAGGGACACAAACTGCGTACGAAATCCGTAACGGACGCATTTACTTCGTTGAGAAACGTGCCGGACAACAACAATCCACCCAAAAGAAAAAAGTGAAAGGTACAGTGACAGACGAGAACGGCGAACCCATCATCGGTGCCAACATCATGGAGGAAGGCACCGCCAGTAACGGTACTATCACCGATGTAGACGGAAATTTCGAACTAACCGTAGCCTCTAACGCAACCTTGAAAGTGACCTATATAGGTTACAGTACCCAAGAAATTTCCGTCAGAGGAAAGAACACCCTCACCATCGCCTTGGCGAGCGACACGGAAGTGCTGGACGAAGTGGTGGTAGTAGGTTACGGTACGATGCGTAAGAAGGACTTGACAGGTGCCGTAGGCTTGGTAGGCGGTGATGATTTGCAGAGACGTCACACCACGACCCTTTCCGCAGCCTTGCAAGGTGCCGTTGCCGGCGTACAGGTGACCCGCACCGGTGGACAACCGGAAAGCAACCCCACCATCCGTGTACGCGGTATCACGACCATGAGTAACAACGACCCGCTGGTCATTGTGGACGGAACGGTAGGCAACATCGACGATGTAAATCCGGAGGACGTAGAGAGCATGACCGTATTGAAAGATGCCGCTTCTGCTTCTATTTATGGTGCACGTGCTGCCGCCGGCGTTATCTTGATTACAACCAAGCGTGCCAAGACCAATGAACTGAAGATGAGCTACAACTTTGAGTTCGGGCTGGATTACATCGGAACGCATCCGACACAGAATTCGGTGGAACGCACGATGGAACTATCCAACGAAGGCTATTATAACGACAATCCCAGCGCTGGTATGTTCCAAAGATATCCGGAGGACATGATTAAGAACTACCGCCAACTGAACCGGGAAAATCCAGACCTCTACCCGATTACTGAAAATTGGTTCGATTTGGTGTACAACAAGTTCGGCCCGCGCCACAGCCATACGTTCAACATCTCCGGCGGAACCAAGTATGTCAAGACGCACGCCACGTTGAGCTATGACAAAGTGAACGCCATGTATGACAACCGCGACTACGAGCGCATCATGGCACGTGTGAACAACACGTTCACCATCAACAAGTGGATTGGCGCCGACTTGGACTTCAACTTCAAGCACCACTCCATAGACAAACCATACCGTGACCAAAGTGTGTACGAGAAAGCTACCGGTATGGGTTCTGTAGATGCAGCTTACTACCAGGACGGTCGTATAGCCGACGGTGCAAGAGGAAACGGTGATAACCCGATAGCCTACCTGTATGAAAGCGGTACGAAGCAAAACTGGGAAACTACGGTAGGCGGACGAGCCTCGCTGTACGTCACGCCGTTGGACGGATTGAAGCTGTCTGCCGTTGTGGCTCCCCGCTATGTATTCACCAAGAAGAAAGAATTCCAGCAAGCCATGCCTTACACGAACTGGGACGACCCGGACCGTGTGGCAGGATACCGCGCCAGCCAGACAACTTCCAATCTGTACGAAGAACGTAACGACTTCTATGACATCACGGCGCAAGTCCTCATCAACTACATGAAACGTTTCGGCAAGCATGACATCAACTTCATGGGTGGTTACGAAGGTTACTATACCAAATACGAGGCTTTGAAGGCCGGACGTGAGCAATACAACATTCTCGGTTATCCTTACTTGAACATGGGACCGACTACTTACCGTACGAATGAAGGCAGCGCCACGGAACAGTCCTACCGCTCCTGGTTCGGCCGTATCGCCTACAGCTGGGCAGACCGCTACTTGGTTCAAGCCAATATCCGCCGCGACGCTTCGTCCCGTTTCCACAAGGATCACCGTTGGGGTAACTTTCCCTCGTTCTCCGCAGGATGGGTCATCAGCGAAGAGCCGTTTATGAAGAACGCTGACCTCGACTGGCTGTCTTATTTAAAACTGCGTGGTTCATGGGGTATCTTGGGTAATGAGCGTATCAGCGACAACTATTATCCGTACCAGGCAGCCATCAACTTCTATACCGCCTTGTTCTTCCAGAACGGAGGAGTCATTTCGCAACAAAGTGCTTCGCAGGGAGCCTACGCCGTGCAGGACTTGACGTGGGAAAAGACCGCTTCCACCGACATCGGTGTGGACATCAACTTCTTCGACAACCGCCTGCGTGTCACCGGTGAATGGTTCCGCAAGAAAACCAGCGACATGTTGCTGAGCGCGGAAATTCCACGTTTCGTAGGTTACGACAATCCGCAACGTAACATCGGTGAGATGGAGTCGAAAGGTTGGGAAGTGAATATCAATTGGAGTGACCAAGTGAATGACTTCTATTACTCGGTAGGCTTCAACTTATCGGATGCCGTTTCCAAGATGACCGAGTTAGGAGGTACCTTTGTTGAAGGCACAGGCGTAAATGCAGACAAGGTAAAGATGGAAGGCAGTGAATACGATGAATGGTACGGCTACTTGACCGACGGACTGTTCCTCACGGAAGAAGACTTGGCAAACTCCCCTACTTTCGACGCTACACAGAAAGTGGGCAGCGTGAAGTATCGGGATATTTCCGGTCCGGACGGCGTGCCCGACGGCAAGATTTCACCCGAATACGACCGTGTACTCCTTGGCGGCTCACAACCCCGTTTCATTTATGGCGGTAACGCAACGTTGGCATGGAAAGGCATCGACTTCTCCTTGGCTTTCCAAGGCGTGGGCAGACAATACGCCAAATTGCAAGAAGGCATGACCTACCAGCCTTGGTATAGCGGAACTGTTGGTAAAGAGTATTGGAGTCCTTTCAATACTGACGAAAAGAACGCCTCCGTTCGCTATCCTCGTCAAGGTAGCAGCCGCACGGCAGACCACAAGATGTCCGACCTGTGGCTCATCAAGGGACACTACTTCCGCATGAAGAACATCACCATCGGTTACACATTGCCCGAAGCGTGGATGAAAAAGGTTTCATTGAACTCGGTACGTGTATATGTGGCCGGCAACGACCTGTTCTGTATCAGCAACTGGCCGGATGGTTATGACCCCGAACAGCCTTACAGCGGTGCCATCATGCCGTTTACTTCTTCTTTAATTTTCGGTTTACAAGTAAACTTCTAAAACGTATTGTGATATGAAAAAGATAAATAAACTATTCATAGTAGCCTGCGGATTGAGTCTGATGACCTCTTGTATGGACTTGGACCTTAACCCCTTGTCAATGGCTACCAATGAGAACTGGTATGCCGACGAAACCCAGGTGGAGATGTCGGTAAATGACCTGTACAGACAAAACTTGTGGAGACGACTCCCCATGTTTTGGAACGACGACCTGACCCGCCGCGCCGAACTGAACGACTTGATCAGCGGTGGTCTGCACGGAGAACTTTATGAAGTTACCGAAACCTGGAGAAACTACTACCAGATTATCGGCCGCGACAACGCCATCATCGACAAGCTGAAAGCTATGCCGGATGACTTTATGGATCCTGTCAAGCGCGACCAATACTTGGCGGAGTGTCTGTTCCTCCGTGCCAGTGCCTATTCGCGTCTGATTACACTTTTCGGTGATGTACCTTATACCGAAGCGACTATTGACATCGATCAGGGACTCCAAATGGGACGTACCCCGAAAGCCGAGGTATTGCAGAAAATCTATGCGGACTTCGATTATGCCATTGAGAACCTGCCCGTAGAAACCGGTTCCGTCCAGCGTGCTACCAAAGGAGCCGCCTACGGTATGAAAGCGCGTATCGCTCTCTACAACGAGGATTGGGAAACGGCAATAGCAAGTACCAAGGCATGTATGGACTTGGGGGTATACGATTTGTATCCCAGTTATCGGGATTTGTTCTTGTCAAGCACGCATAACACAGAGGAATCTGTATTCTCCCTTCCCAATTCCATAGAGTTTGGCAGTAGATGGGGTTGGCAAGACATGTTGCCGCGCAACAATGGCGGATGGGCAGCCAATAGTCCGACATGGGACTTGCTAGCAGCCTACCTCTGCACGGACGGTCTGCCCATCGACGAGTCTCCCTTGTTCGACTCGCACAATCCGTTCCTGAACCGTGACCCGCGCTGTGCTGCTACCCTCATTCCTTTTGGAGAAAATTGGCTGGGCTATGAGTATGACCCGCATCCCGTGACCGGCAAGGAAGTGATGAACTACACCACCGGTGAGGAAGTGACCAACCAAGACTGCAAGACCAACAAGGATATGGCATCGTTCACCGGACTGATGCAGCGGAAATATTTGGACGAAAGCAGTACGCAGAACGGTTATTATGGCGAGCAGGACATCATCATCCTGCGTTATGCCGACGTACTGCTAATGTACGCCGAAGCCAAGATAGAGGCCAACCAGATAGACCAATCCGTGTTAGATGCCATCAACAAAGTGCGTGCCCGCGCTTACGGTGTAGATCCGAGTGCAATCAATAGCTATCCCCCAGTCACTACCACCGACCAAGCCAAGCTGCGTACCATCCTGCGTACAGAACGCCGTATGGAATTCGCCATAGAAGACACACGTTACTTTGACCTGATTCGTTGGCGTCTTGCCGAAGTGGTATTTAACCGGAAGTTCTACGGCCTCTACAACTATGAATCAGAAAATGTGAAAAACTTCGTGGACAACGGAGCCTGGCTTTGGGGAGAAACGCCGCAGATAGACGAAAACGGCATAGCCGACTTCGCACCGTTGGAGAAATACGGCATCAACCCGTTGAAGGAATGTACATGGCCCGAACGCCAATACTTGTGGCCGATACCTTCCAATGAAATTATGATCAACGAGAACATGACGCAGAACGACGGATATTAAGGATAAAAAGTAAGAAGTGTTTCAATAACCAATGAGACATTGTTGCAATGGCTAATGAAACACTGTTGCAATGGTTAATGAAACACCGTTGCAATGGTTACTGAAACAAGATTAGGATAACTAATTAGAACAGATTACACTTTAGGTATTAGTATTATTATATTGTCTGTTCAAAAAAGAGGATGGCTTCCCCTGCACGCACCCATTATAAAAAAGTGTGGCAGGGGAAGCCTTTTTATCATTTCTTTTTGCATACATACTAATTTATTGTATCTTTGTCATAAAATCACATAAGACAAACATTATGGCCAAGTTTATCAACCCTTTTACCGATATAGGATTCAAACGAATCTTCGGACAGGAAATCAACAAAGATTTGCTGTTGGACTTCCTCAACTCTTTATTAGAGGGGGAAAGAAAGATAAAAAACATCACGCTGTTGGACAAGGAGCAATTGCCAGAATACGAGAACGACCGAGGATTAACCTATGACATTTACTGTACGGACGAGAACGGTGAGCAGTTCATCGTGGAAATGCAAAACCAAGGACACCTCAATTTCAAAGACAGAACCGTGTACTACCTCTCGCAAGCCATCGCTCGACAAGGAAAGAAAGGGAAAAAATGGAGATACCAACTGAAAGCCGTTTACGGAGTGTTCTTCTTGAACTTCAATATGCCCAACACACAGCAACACAAACTCCGGACAGACATCGTGTTGGCAGACAGAGATACACACGAGTTATATAGCGACAAACTGCGTTTTATCTTTATTGAATTGCCTGCTTTCAACAAGGAAGAAAACGAATGCGAAAATGATTTTGAACGTTGGATTTATGTATTAAAGAATATGGATACTTTACAAAGAATGCCATTCCGGGCACAGAAAGCCGTGTTCGAGAAACTGGAAAAAGTCGTTGAACTTGCCTCGCTGAGCCAAGAGGAACTCGAGAAGTATGACGAAAGCATCAAAATCCTACGGGATAGGCTTTCCGAACTGGCCTATGCACAAGCGAAAGGCAGAGAGGAAGGCAGAGCAGAAGGCAGAGCAGAAGGCAGAGCGGAAGGCAGAGCGGAAGGCAGAGCAGAAGGCGAAACCCTGGAGCGAGTTAAAAATGCACGCGGTATGAAAGCTGCGGGTATTGCTCCCGATTTGATTTCGCAAATCACCGGACTCACTACTGAAACCATAGAAAAGCTATAATTGAACAACGAGTCTTTTTAATATAACGGTGATTTATCTAAATGGACGTATGAACAAGAGGAATTTTCACTTCAAACAAATTTTATGCGCGTCTTTTGCCCTTTTCTGCGTAAGCGGAATGAATGCCCAGACGCAAACGCCCCTCTCTTTGCCAGCTCTTTTTTCAGACCATATTGTGCTGCAACAACAAGACTCCGTCCCTATATGGGGGTGGGGAGAAGCCGGAAGAACAATACATGTCGTAGGCAGTTGGCTGCCCACGGACACGCTCTCCACAAAGGTTGACCTTACCGGACGTTGGACAGGCAAACTGAAAACCACAAGCTATGGCGGACCATACACCCTGCAAATCTTTACCCAAGGCCGCACGTGGGACAAGATTGTCCTGCAAGATGTCATGCTGGGCGAGGTCTGGCTTTGTAGCGGGCAATCGAACATGGAATGGAGTCCCAACAACGGCATCGTGAACCAAAAGGAAGAGATTAAGGCTGCCAACTATCCACACATTCGCTTCTTCAGCCTCGAAAAGCAAGGCAGCCTTACCTTGCAAGATGATTGCCAGGGACGTTGGGAACCTTGTACACCGGAGGTAATGCAAAAGCGGAGTGCAGTCGCCTACTTCTTTGGTAGACATCTGCACCAAGAGCTGAATGTCCCGGTAGGATTAATCGTATCCGCATGGGGAGGAACGCCGGCAGAAGTATGGATACCGAAAGACTCCCTGCCTGAAACGGCGGAAACAAAAAAAATTGCCGAAAGCCGAAAACACCCGTCGTGGCCGGTTGAAGCCGGTACCTTATATAATAGTATGATCCATCCGCTCCTGCCTTATCGGATAGCCGGCACCATTTGGTACCAAGGTGAATCCAACCGGGATTATCCCCAGTCGTATACCCGGCTGATGGAAACGCTGATTTCCTCTTGGCGGAAAGGTTTCGAACAAGAATTCCCGTTCTATCTGGTGCAAATCGCCCCACACAATTATAAATCAAAAAACAACGGCCCGGCCTTGATACGCGAAGCCCAGGAGCAAGTGGCACGCCGTGTTCCACATACGGGATTGGTCGTTACCAATGATGTAGGCGAATATGGCAATATCCATCCGAAAAACAAGCAAGCAGTCGGCTTGCGCTTGGGCAACTTTGCTTTGGGCGAACATTACGGAGTGCTCAAGAAGGGATATCAAAGCCCGGTCTTGAAACAGGCTATGGTGGAGGGGAAAAAGATAATCCTCACCTTCGAGCATGCGGAAGAAGGACTGACGTGCCCGGAGAAAAACATCAAGGGACTGTATGTAGCAGGAGAAGACGGCAAATTTGTAGAGGCGAAGGCCCGTATCAAGGGAAACCGCCTGGAAGTATCTGCTCGGGAAATAAAATCACCGGTTGCTGTACGGTATTGCTTCGATGACGCCACCGTAGGAAACCTCTTCAACATACAGGGACTGCCCATGGCTCCTTTTCAAACGACCATACTCAAAAAATAGCACTCAACTTATTGACGGTGCTGTAAAACGATGTCTATATGAAACCAATGGCGCAGACTGTGTATCTTTCCTCTGCACAGTCTGCGCTTTTTTCATTCCCCACAAATAACTTTTAGCATTTTTAAAGACTCTCCCACTCATACTTCCCAACGATTTAAGTGTTTACTTATATAAATAGTGTACAGAATTAATTTGTAGTCATAGGATTAATCACTTATAAATAACAAACATTATCATGAAAATGCATTGGAACTACACAATCGGGCTGGCTGCCGCACTTACTTTAGTAAGCTGTACCAACCAGCAACAGGCAAAAACACCACCGGAAAGCATTTCGGGCATTTACCCCCGTCTGGCGTTCTACAACAACGAAGGCGAGTGCGGAACGGGGGCAGTAGTGCCTTGGAACGGTGACTTGTGGGCCATCACCTATGGGCCACACCTGCCTTTCGGCTCTTCGGACAAGCTGTATCAGATTACGCCGGACAAGAAACTAATTGTCCGCTCGGAAAGCATCGGCGGCACACCCGCCAACCGTATGATTCACCGCGAATCAGGACAATTGAACATCGGCCCTTACTTCATCGACTCGGCCTCCAACGTGCGGGTCATCCCCTGGCAACAAGCTCCGGGACGCCATACCGCCACCGCACGCCACCTAACCGACCCCACCAACAAGCTGTACATCGGCACGATGGAGGAAGGTTTCTACGAAGTGGACGTCCAAACATTGGAAACAAAGGAACTCTACAAGGACGGTAACGAGGCAAAACGTTTGTACAAGGAAGACCCGAAAAAGAATCCTCCTTACAAAGACCTCCTGCCGGGAGCGCACGGCAAAGGCATGTACTCCGGACAAGGCGTGTTGGTGTATGCCGACAACGGTGAGAACACGCCGGAAGCCATGAAGTACTTTGACGCACAATCCGGTTCGCTTTCCGAATGGGACGGGAAAGACTGGAAGGTCATCCGCCGCAACCAGTTCTGCGAACTGACCGGCCCCGGCGGCATCTATGGCAATACGAATCCCGACACCGACCCCATTTGGGCAACCGGATGGGACCACAAGTCTGTATTGTTAGGTGTACGTGAGGCGGACAAGGGCTGGACATTCTACCGCCTGCCCAAGGCAAGCCATTCCTACGACGGGGCACATGGCTGGAACACGGAATGGCCCCGCATCCGCAACATCGGCACGGAAGCCGAACCGGACTACCTGATGACGATGCACGGGTTGTTTTGGAGGTTTCCCGGCACGTTCACCACGGAACATTCGGCCGGCATCCGTCCACGCACCGCTTACCTGAAAGTAATCGGTGACTTCGCCCGCTGGAACGACGAGCTGGTTTTCGGTTGTGACGATTCGGCACAAAAAGAGTTCTTGAACAAGCGTAAGGCCAAAGGACAGATAGAAGGGCCGGGACAATCGAACTCTAACGTATGGTTTACCTCGCTCAGCAAACCGGACGAACTGGGACCGGCCACGGCGGACGGAGCCGTGTGGGTGAAGGAAGAAGTGAAGGCAAACACCTCCTCCGAACCCTTCCTGTTTGCCGGCTGGACGGAGCGTATGGCGTGGATGGACAACCAAGGCTCGCAGCCGGTGACGTTCACGTTCGAAGTAGACGAACAGGGCAACGACCAATGGGCGGAACTGATGAGCGTGGAAGTGAACCCCGGCAAGTCGGCCAACGTACAGTTTGCCGCACAAGACCGTGGAGAGTGGATACGGGTCAAGGCGGACAAGGCTACCAAGGCTACCGTCACCTTCACCTACACCGCCAATGACAAGCGGGGCACCCAACCCGCCGCGATGTTCGCCGGACTGGTGGAAGCGGGAGAAGAAAACCTCACGGGTGGACTGCTCTACGGACTGGGAGGCAACCGCCGTGCCTTGGGACTGCTGGCCTACACGGTAAAAGGCGGGCAGATGGAAGAAGCCGGCTATTATGAGATGGGCGACCAACTGAAACTGACACGCAAGGAAGACACCGCCACGGCTGACACCCTCCGCACCAAGTTCGCCATACCCAAGCAAGTAGTGAGCATCGAGGCCGGTTCGGTACTTATAGTAGACGACCGAAACCGCCGCTGGAGGCTTCCCTTGGGCAATGACGCCTACGCGCCGCTGACCAACCGGGCGAAACTCCGCATCTGCCGTGAAGTGGCCACGGAGCGCGACCTCTTCTCCTGCATAGGCACCTTCTACGAACTGCCCGCCGAGAATGCGGACGGCTATGCCAAGATACGCCCCATTGCCACCCATCCCTACCGCATCCACGACTATGCTTCCTACCGGGGTATGATAATCCTGACGGGTGTAGACCCTGAAAAGGGAAAAGACAACGAACATATAATAGTCTCCGATGACGGGAAGGCCGCCGTATGGGCAGGAGTGATTGACGACCTGTGGCAACTGGGCAAGCCGACCGGACAAGGCGGTCCTTGGAAGGATACGCAGGTGAAAGCGGGCGAGCCATCCGACCCGTACCTGATAGGTTTCTACGACCAAAAAACATTGTCGCTCTCCCACCGGGCACAGAACGACGTAACGTTCACCATCGAGGCCGACCCCACGGGTTGCGGTGACTGGATGGAATACAAGGTGCAGAAGGTAGCCGCCGGGGAAACTTGGACTTACGAATTCCCCAAAGGTTTCCAAGCCCGCTGGATTCGCTTCACGGCTGATACGGACACGGAGGCTACGGCTTGGTTGGAGTATAAGTAAACAAAAATTTAGCTGCGTGTTTATTTTTCATCCGCAGATGACGCAGACAAAACGGATTTTTTTAAGTAACCGTGAAGAAACAGGAGAACGTCATCTACCTGCACGCCTTCCCTGACTTCCAATCCACGATAAAGGTAAAGGAGCTGAAGCAGAAACCCGTCAAAGCCGTTCTGCTCCGCACGGGCGATGAAATAGATTTCACTTACGAGAACAACGAATTGCGCCTCGCCATTCCCGGCAAACTGCGCACACGACAGGTAGACGTAGTGAAAGTCTATTTGGAGAAATAAATGCGCAAGATTTATTACGTAAACCGTTACGTACATTTTGAGGGTAACCCGCCATACGAGGTTTACCCTCTTTTTTTATCTTTGTCATCCGAAGAACAATCATATTATTCATTTGACTAATAACCAAACAATCATGAACGTAAAAGCACTATTCGCAGCTTTAGCTTTCGTACCGACATTGGCATGGGCGCAAAACGATGATGCCGCCAACGCGCAACATCTCATCTTGGGCCAACAGGCATCAGGCTCCACCCAACTACAGGCACGAACCAACACGCATCCGGACGCCCAATGGTTTCCCAAAGCGGGATTCGGCTTGTTTGTACACATTGGTATGTCCGCCGTGCATGGCGGCATCGACCTCTCTTGGGGTATGCTGAAAAACAAGTCGTGGGAAGACGGCGAAATTTCTCCCGTAGAATACTGGAGTTTGGCCGACCGTTGGAATCCCGTCAACTTCAAGCCCGAAGTGTGGGCAAAACAAGCCAAGGAAGCTGGTTTCAAGTATGTAGTGTTCATCACCAAGCACCACGATGGTTACACCATGTGGCCCAGCAAATACAGCGACTTTGGCGTAGAGCAGAAGATGGGCGGACGGGACTTGGTGAAGGAAGTGGTGGAAGCCTGTCGCAAGAACGGCTTGAAAATAGGACTCTACTTCTCCCCACCCGATTGGTATTTCGACCGCAACTACCGAGCTTTCGGCAAAAAAGGGAACAAGAGTTACAACATTCGCCACGAATTAGTGGACAAACTGCCCGCCAAACCGGCCGGACACGACCAAGCACGCATCGAGATGGTGCGTAACCAAGTGCGGGAACTGCTGACCAACTACGGCAAGATAGACATCATGTGGTTTGACGGCGGACAAGGCGAAATCAGTAACGATGAAGTGCGCCGCCTGCAACCGGGCATCATCATCAACCGCCGCAACGGCGAGATAGGAGACTTTGGCGACTCGGAAGGGACACTTCCTACGAAACGATTCACGGGATGGTTTGAATGCAACGACCCCTGCTGGCCCAGCCGTTGGTGGTGCTATTCTACCAGCGACCGTATGGACACGGGAGCCGACGTGATAGGAAAGCTGGTTATTATGCGTGCCTGGGGAGGCAACTTCCTGGCCAACGTAGGTCCGATGGCAGATGGGTCTATGCCACCGGAAGCCTTGGAGGCGTGGAAGGTCATCGGCGCATGGATGAAACATAGCGGTGAATCGGTCTTCGACATCACTGGAGGCAACTTCCCGGAGAAAGCCAACCAACCCGTCACGCTGAGAGGGAATAATCTAATGTATGTACACGCTTTCCCTAATTTCCATAAAGCGCTTATCGTGCAGGAAGTAGCCAAACGTCCCTCACGAATCACACTTCTCCGCACCGGAGAAGACGTGCCGTTTGAATACAAAAACAACACACTGACTATCCACATTCCGGCACACAAACGTACCCGGATGGTAGATACGGTAAAAGTATATTTAGATTAATCATTTCAAAAAAGAAACGATATGAAAGCGACTCATTTTATCCTTTTGCTAACAGGTATGTTCACCGCTGCCTGCTCCGCTCCCAAAGCGGAGTACAACATTGATTCCGTAGCCTCTCCAAAAGGGACGGAAGTCTTTCAGCCCGATTGGGAAAATCTCGCTCAGAATTACAAATTCCCCCAATGGTTTACGGACGGCAAATTTGGCATATTCATTCATTGGGGTGTCTATTCCGTACCGGCTTATGGCAGCGAATGGTATTCACGTAACATGTACCAGCAAAGCCGTAAGGAATTCAAGCATCACGTGGAGACATGGGGTAAACACACTGAATTCGGATACAAAGACTTCATCCCTATGTTCAAAGCGGAAAACTTCAACGCCGATGAATGGGCGGCACTTTTTAAGGAATCTGGAGCCAAATATGTTGTACCGGTAGCCGAACACCACGATGGATTCGCGATGTACGACAGTGAACTTAATCCGTGGAACTCGGTGAAAATGGGACCGAAAAGAGACGTCATCGGAGAATTGAAAAAAGCGATAGAAAGCCAAGGATTGGTATTCGGTCTGTCCACTCACCGGGCCGAGAACGCTTGGTTCTATAACGGTGGTATGGAATTTCCTTCAGATGTACAGGACAGTACCATCACGCTCTACGGACGCCGATACGCCAAAAACGCCTATACCGAGGACTTTGCGCGCGAATGGCTGACACATACTTATGAATTGATAAACAAATATCAGCCACGACTGATTTGGTTTGACTGGACGGTAAACAATCCGGTACTGATGCCTTACTTCAACCGCTTTATGGCCTACTATTACAACAATGCCTTGGATTGGGGCGAAGAAGTAGTGGTCAA
>CALUIQ010000200.1 GCA_944320735.1 uncultured Bacteroides sp.
CGCTATACGTTTGCATAACCCCTTTAAACTTTAATATATGAGACAATTTTTATTATCCGTGTTGTTCATATCATTTATGACAACTACAAATTCTACAATTATGGCACAAGAGAAGAAAATTACTCAAACAGCCGGTCGGGTACAGCTGGGCGAGTTCGCTCCTAAGTTTGCGGAGTTGAATGATGATGTACTCTTTGGAGAAGTATGGAATCGTACGGGGCTGAGTCCGCACGATCGCAGTATGGTGACTATAGCCACGTTGGTGGGCAAGGGTATCATTGATTCGTCTTTGACCCACCACCTCCAATTCGCCAAACAAAATGGCGTGACACGTACGGAAATCTCCGAAATGCTGACCCACATAGCCTTCTATGCCGGATGGCCCAACGCATGGGGTGCTTTCCGTTTGGCCAAAGACGTATGGGCGGACGATGCTGAGGGTGACAACGGGAAAGCCGCTTTCCAGCGTGAAATGATATTCCCTATCGGTGAACCCAACACTGCCTACGCCAAATATTTCATCGGCAATAGTTACTTGGCGCGTGTCTCTACGGAGCAGGTGCCGTTTAGCAACGTGACATTCGAACCCCGTTGTCGTAACAACTGGCATATCCATCACGCCACAAAGGGCGGAGGACAGATGTTGGTGTGTGTAGCCGGGCGCGGCTGGTATCAAGAGGAAGGCAAGGCCGCTGTGGAAATGCTGCCTGGTGATGTCATCCACATCCCGGCCAACGTGAAGCATTGGCATGGAGCGGCTGCCGACAGCTGGTTTGCCCACTTGGCTTTTGAGATACCCGGTGAGAACACGTCCAACGAATGGTTGGAGCCGGTGACGGATGAGGAGTACGACAAGTTGGAGGCTAAATGATGCGCTGCTTGTAGGGAAACACCGGAAGTTGAACTATCATTGACCATTAGCCAGACATCAAGTCCAAAGAAGATCATCTTGGACTCGGTGCCTGGCTAAATTGTATCGGATAATTAATATATAGTATAGTCTGAAAATGTAAAATGTCAATGACAAGGTGCCCTAAGATATATGTGTAGCCCTGTTTTGCTTTTTTATGCAAGTTTTTTCGATTAAACGGCTATTTTTCAAAGAATAATCCGTAATTTTGCAGCCCGAAGATTAGAAAGTATTAGATAAAAGTTACGTATGATTAATGAACTACTTACTCCCGACTACATTTTTGAGGCAAGCTGGGAGGTGTGCAATAAAGTAGGAGGCATCTACACAGTACTGTCAACACGGGCAAAAACCTTGCAAGAGAACTTCCGGGACAGGGTGCTGTTCATAGGGCCAGACTTCTGGAAAGGAAAAGAGAATCCGTTGTTCACCGAATCTGATAATCTATGCGCTGCCTGGAAGCAACATGCCATGGAAAAGGACGGTCTGCAAGTACGTGTGGGCCGTTGGAACATTCCGGGCGAACCTATCGTAATCTTGGTTGATTTCCAACCATTCTTCGCACAGAAAAATGAGATTTATACCGAGATGTGGAACCGCTACCAAGTGGATTCCCTCCATGCTTATGGTGATTATGATGAAGCATCAATGTTCGCTTATGCCACGGGGAAAGTGGTGGAGAGCTTCTACCGTTATAACCTGAGCGAGCAGGACAAGGTGGTTTTCCAAGCCCATGAATGGATGACGGGCATGGGGGCGCTTTACCTGCAAGCCTATGTGCCGGAGATTGCAACCATCTTCACCACGCACGCCACGTCCATCGGACGCTCCATTTCAGGCAACAACAAGCCCCTCTATGATTATCTCTTCGCTTACAATGGCGACCAGATGGCCGAGGAACTGAATATGCAATCCAAACACTCCATCGAGAAGCAGACAGCGCACTATGTGGATTGTTTCACCACCGTGAGCGAAATTACCAACAATGAGTGCAAGGAATTGCTGGACAAACCGGCGGACGTCATCCTGCTGAACGGTTTCGAGGATGATTTTGTACCGAAAGGCTCCACTTATACGGGAAAACGTAAGCGCGCTCGTGCGCTGATGTTGAACGTGGCCAATAAACTGCTGGGGCAGGAGTTGGACGACAACACGATGATTATCGGCACCAGCGGGCGTTATGAGTTCCGCAACAAGGGACTTGATGTCTTTTTGGAGGCAATGAACCGCTTGAACCGCGACAAGGACTTGAAGAAGAACGTATTGGCGGTAGTCAGTGTGCCCAGTTGGGTAGGGGATGCTCGCGAAGACTTGTTGGAACGTCTTAAAAAACGTGAGGCGAAGTATACCACGCCGCTGGAGTGTCCTTACATCACGCACTGGCTGCACAATATGACGCACGACCAAGTGCTGGACATGCTGAAATACTTGGGTATGGGCAACCGTCCCGAAGACAAGGTGAAGGTTATCTTTGTGCCTTGCTATCTGGATGGGCGTGACGGTGTGGTCAACAAGACCTACTACGACTTGGTGCCGGGGCTTGACTTGGGCGTCTATGCTTCTTATTACGAGCCTTGGGGATACACACCGTTGGAGAGCGTGGCTTTCAGTGTGCCTACCATTACGACCGACCTCTCAGGCTTTGGCCGTTGGGTAAATGGATTGAAAGACCAACACGGCATCTGTGACGGAGTGGAGGTGCTCCACCGTTCGGACTACAACTATTCCGAAGTGGCCGATGGCATCAAGGACACCGTGACGTTGCTTTCCTCGAAGACACCCAATGAGATTAAAGCTATTCGCAAACGGGCATCGGCCGTGGCCGAGCAGGCGTTGTGGAAACATTTTATACAATATTATTATAAGGCTTACGACGTGGCCCTGCGCAATGCCATGAAGCGGCTGGTAGGCTGAGTCGTGTGTCGAGACAAAAGGATTATTAATCAATCAAAGTTATACAATAATGAAGATTAAAGTTAGTAATGTAAACACCCCGAACTGGAGGAATGTTACTGTAAAGTCACGTATTCCTGCAGAGTTGGAAAAATTGGCGGAATTGTCACGCAACATGTGGTGGGCTTGGAACTATGAGGCTACCGAGTTGTTCAGAGACCTGGATCCAGCTTTGTGGAAGAAAGTGGGCCAGAACCCCGTAATGCTTCTGGAGCGCATGAACTATGCGAAGCTTGAAGCGTTGGCTACTGATAAGGTGATTTTGCGGAGAATGGAGGACGTGTATTCCAAGTTCCGTACGTACATGGATGTGGAGCCCGACAAGAAGCGTCCCTCTGTGGCTTATTTCAGTATGGAGTATGGTTTGAATCATGTACTTAAAACATATTCGGGCGGTCTGGGTATCTTGGCCGGCGACTATCTGAAGGAGGCTTCGGACAGCAACGTGGACTTGTGTGCGGTAGGTTTCCTCTATCGTTACGGTTATTTCACGCAGAGCCTGTCGATGGACGGCCAGCAGATAGCCAACTATGAGGCTCAGAACTTTGGCCAGTTGCCTATCGAGCCTGTGCTGGACGAGAACGGCAACCACATGGTAGTGGATGTGCCTTACCTTAATTATTATGTACACACGTTCGTATGGCGCGTTAACGTAGGTCGTGTGGCTCTCTACCTGCTCGATACGGACAATGAGATGAACAGCGAGTTCGACCGCTCCATCACGCACCAACTTTACGGTGGCGATTGGGAGAACCGTCTGAAGCAAGAGATTCTGTTGGGTATCGGCGGTATCTTGACGCTGAAGAAACTGGGTATCAAGAAGGACATCTACCATTGCAACGAAGGCCATGCCGCATTGATCAACGTGCAGCGTATCTGCGACTATGTAGAAGAGGGCTTGACCTACGACCAAGCCATCGAGCTGGTTCGCGCTTCTTCACTCTATACCGTACACACGCCGGTGCCTGCAGGTCACGACTACTTCGATGAAGGTCTGTTCGGCAAGTATATGGGCGGTTATCCCGCACGCATGGGCATCACTTGGGACGACTTGATGGACTTGGGTCGCAACAATCCGGGTGACAAGGGCGAACGTTTCTGTATGTCTATCTTCGCTTGCAACACTTCGCAGGAGGTGAACGGTGTAAGCTGGTTGCACGGCAAGGTTTCGCAGGAGATGTTCTCACCCATCTGGAAAGGTTATTTCCCCGAAGAGAACCACGTGGGCTACGTCACCAACGGCGTACACTTCCCCACTTGGAGCGCAACGGAGTGGAAGCAACTCTATGCCAAGTACTTCGATGAGAACTTCTGGTATGACCAATCTAACGAAAATATTTGGAAGGCGATTTACGATGTACCCGATGAAGAAATCTGGAAGACTCGTCAAGGCTTGAAGAACAAGTTGATAGATTACATTCGCAAGCAGTTCAGCGAAAGTTGGTTGAAGAACCAGGGCGACCCTTCACGCATTGTGTCTTTGCTCGACAAGATTAATCCCAATGCGCTGACCATCGGTTTTGCCCGTCGTTTCGCTACCTACAAGCGTGCCCATCTGTTGTTTACCGACCTTGACCGTCTGGCCAAGATTGTGAACAACCCCGATTATCCCGTACAGTTCCTTTTTGCCGGCAAGGCTCATCCGCACGATGGCGCAGGCCAGGGACTTATCAAGCAGATAGTGGAAATCTCGCGTCGTCCCGAGTTCTTGGGTAAGATTATCTTCTTGGAGAACTACGACATGCAATTGGCACGTCGCCTTGTAACGGGTGTAGATATTTGGCTGAATACGCCGACCCGTCCGCTCGAAGCATCCGGTACGTCCGGCGAGAAAGCGTTGATGAACGGTGTTGTCAACTTCTCCGTGCTCGATGGCTGGTGGTTGGAAGGTTATCGTGAAGGTGCCGGTTGGGCATTGACTGAGAAGCGTACATACCAGAACCAAGACCACCAAGACCAGTTGGATGCCGCTACCATCTACAGCATCCTGGAGCAGGAAATTCTGCCTCTGTACTACGCCCGCAATAAGAAAGGCTATTCCGAAGGCTGGGTACGTACCATCAAGAACTCTATCGCCCAGATTGCTCCTCACTATACGATGAAGCGCCAATTGGACGATTACTATAGCAAGTTCTATTGCAAGGAAGCCAAGCGTTTCCACGAACTGGAGGCCAACAACTATGCCAAGGCGAAAGAAATCGCCGCATGGAAGGAAGAAGTGGCAGCCAAGTGGGACAGCATCGAAGTCGTTTCTTGCACGAAGCCCGAAGATATGGTGAAGGCTTCCATCGAGAGCGGAAAGGAATATACCGTACAATTCGTTATCGACGAGAAAGGTTTGGACGATGCTATCGGTCTCGAATTGGTTACGACTTACAACACCGAGGACGGCAAGCAGCACATCTACTCGGTAGAGCCGTTCCAGGTAGTGAAGAAGGAAGGTACCCTCTATACGTTTGAGGCTAAGCACGAGATTGAGAACTCGGGCAGCTTCCGTGTCGCCTACCGTATGTTCCCGAAGCATCCCGACCTGCCCCATCGTCAGGACTTCTGCTACGTGCGTTGGTTCATCTGATAGTCCTGTTTTTAATTAAGATAGCAAGCGGTCTGTTCTCCTTAGAGGGCAGGCCGCTTTTTATGTAATGAAGAATTGGGAATGAAGAATTAAGAATGAAGGATTTTGGTACAAGTCGTCAAGTCTCATTGGGGATTCTACCAAACGTTCAAGGATATGAAAAATGGGACGTTGCCTATGCTCCTAAGCGAAGCCGGATTCTACAATGAATTTCTTCGTCGCCTATAA
>CALUIQ010000201.1 GCA_944320735.1 uncultured Bacteroides sp.
CCACATCGAATCCCGCCACCCGGCGCGCTATGTCGGCCGACGCATTCTCGTTGTATTTCCCGTTGAGCCGGTAGGAGTCTTTGCCCGAGTGGAAAAGGCCTACCACAAGGTCGGGCTTTTCTTGCTCGCGTATTATTTTCATCCATCGGCGGGCTGTGTCCTCCATGTCGTCAAAGCGCAATCCTTGCCAAAGATTTTCGGAGAGCCAGGCTGGTATGGCCGGGGTAATCAGGCCTAATATGGCGATTCGTATTCCTTGGCGTTCCAATACGATGTAGGGCTTAAAGTGAGGTTTGCCCGTCTTGGTCTCTACAATGTTGGCGCCCAATATGGGAAAGTTGCAATCTTTCGCCCAACGGTCGAACACCTTGCGGCCGGTCTCCACATCGTGGTTACCCATATTTCCGGCGTCATACTTCATATAATTCAGCATTTCCGCGCAGAGATGTACCGAGGTTGTATCTATATAATTATAGTAGTAAGCCGAAGGTTGTCCTTGCAGGATGTCTCCGTTGTCCAACAATATCAGATGGTCTCCGTAAGTTTTCCGTTCTTGTTGTACGTAGTTGTACACTCGGGCCAAACTCCCTTGGGCGTCACATTGTCGGATGAAGTCATACGGGTAATAGTTGCCGTGGACATCGCTCGTTTGCACAATCTTGAGTCTCACTTCTTGTTCCTGAGCCTTTATGCCATTGCCCAGGAACATTCCTAAAAGAAAAAGCAGGATGGTTGTTTTTCTCATCATTATAATAATTTAGGGACTGAGGGCGTATCAAAATGATTTTGAACACAGAGACACGGAGGCACAGAGCTTTTATTTCATTGATTTACAAATATATTTTCTCTGTGTCTTTGTGTCTCTGTGCTTCATTCCCCTATTATGATACACCTCCAAAGTTTGCAAATGAAGTTGTTAGAATCGGACTTGTACTTGCGTTTGGAGCAGGTTGGATTTGTCTCCGTGATGGCGGTCGCAGTAAGTGTATTGCACTTGCAGGCGGCATTTGGGGTAGAACCACCATTGCAGTCCGGCTATGTAATTGGTTTGCTTGTTTTCTGTATCTTTGTTCTTATTGAAAAAGTCGTAGGATGCTATCAAGTCAAATTTGGGCAATAGATGGATGGAGGCTGTGGCGTAATAGCCCACGCTTTTTACCTGGCCGTCTTTGCCTGCCAAATATTCGGTGCGGAAGTCAACGGGCTTGGTGGTCAGTTTGGCGCCGACGGCCCAACGGTTGCGGGTATAGTTGTCGCCTACTTTTATGCCTGGATTTACGTCAGAGGCCGCTACCGCACATCCTTTCCCTTTGATGAACGAGCCGCCGAAAGACAGCCCTTTGATGGGGGTTATCAACAAGTTTCCTACGATGTCTTTCTGGTTGTTGCCGTCTTTGCGGTTGATGCCTTGTCCGTTCATAACGGCCAGTTTGTAGCTGAGCAGTTTTTTGAATAAGTCGCCATAAATCATTATTCCTATGTCACGTCCGGTGTGCGAGCCGTAGAGTGGGTCGCTGCCGTTGTAGCCGGATAAATAGTTGACTGCTTGCGAGTTGACGTTGATTAGTTCCAGCACGCTGGGCGACATAGGGTTCTCGAAAGAGTACATAGTCTTAAACTCGCCTATGCGCACGGAAAGTTCGGGTAGGAAATGATATTCGGTATATGCTTCTAAGACGCGGGGAGAGTTGGCCAAGCTGAACATAAAGTAGCACGACCATCGGTCGGTAATCTTGCCTCGTGCCATCAAGATGGCGCGTTTGATGTCGAAGGTGTTGGTCTTGCTTGATTCAAGGTCATCGTAGGTGTAGCCTAATTGGAGATACCCCTCTAAAGTGATGCGCTCCTTTAATGTGTTGATGACCTGTTTTAGGGCGGTGGAATCTTGTTTCTCTTGTGCGGAGAGTGGCCCGACTAAAGTGCAAGTCAGTAGAATGATTAATAGTCTCCTCATAAATGTTTAGCAAAGGAAAAGAGGGTGTATCATAATTGGAAATAAAACACAGAGACACAAAGACACAGAGAAAAATATCGTTGTAAATCAATGAAATAAAATCTCTGTGCCTCTGTATCTCCGTGCTCTAAATCATTCTGATATACCCTCTTCGTTATGAATGGTTTGTATTATTCATTGATAGCTGCGATACCCGGAAGAACTTTTCCTTCGATGGCTTCGAGCAATGCGCCACCACCGGTCGAAACGTAGGATACGCCGCTGGCCAAGCCGAACTTGTTGACACAAGCTACAGAGTCACCGCCACCCACGAGCGAGAAAGCGCCGTTCTTGGTAGCTTCAACAATTGCTTCGCCTACCGAACGTGAACCGTGAGTGAAGTTCTCAAACTCGAATACGCCCGTCGGGCCGTTCCACAGAATGGTCTTCGAACCCTTGATGACATCGGCAAAGAGCTTTTCGCTTTCCGGACCTATGTCAAGGCCTTCCCAACCGTCGGGTATTTCGTTTACTTTGCAGAACTGCGTGTTGGCGTCGTTCGAGAAAGAATCGGCAATCTTGGCATCGGTAGCCAATACCAGGTTCACACCTTTCTCTTTGGCTTTCTGCATCAGTTCCAAAGCCAGGTCTAATTTGTCGTCCTCACAGATAGAGAGACCGATTTTGCCGCCTTGGGCTTTGGTGAATGTATAAGTCATACCACCGGTGATAATCAGGTTGTCTACCTTGTTCAGCAGGTTTTCGATGATTTCAATCTTGGAAGAAACTTTCGAACCGCCCATAATGGCAGTGAAAGGACGATGAATGTCGTTCAATACTTTATCAACGGCTTTCACTTCCTTTTCCATCAGGTAACCGAACATCTTGTGGTCTTTGTCGAAGTATTTGGCGATTAAGGCCGTGGAAGCGTGTGCGCGGTGTGCGGTACCGAACGCGTCGTTCACGTAGCAGTCAGCATACGAAGCCAGTTTCTTGGTAAATTCCTTTTGGCTTTCCTTTACGGCTTTCTTGGCAGCGGCTTTCTCTTCGTCCGTAGCGTCGTCGGCCAAGCCACGGGGCTTACCTTCTTCTTCCGCATAGAAACGGAGGTTTTCAAGCAGCAGGGCTTCACCCGGTTGCAGAGCGGCGGCCTTGGCGGCAGCTTCTTCGCCCATACAGTCGTTGGCGAACTGTACTTCGATGCCCAGCAACTCATCCAAGTGCTTCAAGATGTGCTTCAAAGAGTACTTCTCCGTAACACCTTTCGGACGGCCCAGGTGTGAACCAATAATGACACTACCACCGTCAGCCAAAATTTTCTTCAGCGTAGGAAGTGCGGCACGCATACGCGTATCATCGGTGATGTTGAAGTTCTCGTCCAAGGGCACATTGAAGTCCACACGGACGAACGCCTTTTTACCGGCAAAGTTAAATTGATCGATTGTCATAATACTTATTTTTATTTAAAAGTGTTGTTTTCATTCTGTTGCGACTTACCCTGTTTGTCGTCACGCCCGCAAAGGTAACATTATTTTCTTTTCGTTCTTCATAAAAGGCTATTTATTCTTGTTCTTTGGGGGCGACTTTACGAACTTTATAGGTATTGCAGTAATATTTACACAAGGATTGCAAACCGCACTTGTCACATTGGGGGCTGCGTGCCAGGCAGGTGTAACGCCCGTGCAGGATGAGCCAATGGTGGGCGATGGGGATGTCGGTGGGGTCGATGTGTTTGGTCAACTCTTTCTCCACGCTCAATGGGGTGGTGCATCGGCCGCTGACCAACCCCAGCCGGTGGCTGACACGGAACACGTGTGTGTCTACCGCCATAGCGGCTTTATTGAACACGACCGACTGGATGACATTGGCTGTCTTTCGCCCTACACCCGGCAATTTCACCAGGTCTTCCAATGTGTCTGGCACTTGGCTGTGGAAGTCCTTCACCAACATTTGAGCCATGCCTACCAAGTGCTTGGCTTTGTTGTTGGGATAGGAGACGCTCTTGATGTACTCATACACCACTTCGGGAGTGGTAGCGGCCAAGGCCTCCGGTGTGGGAAAATCCCGGAAGAGGGAAGGAGTGACCATGTTGACCCGCTTGTCCGTACATTGGGCCGACAGTATGACGGCTATCAGCAAGTGAAAGGGGTTGTTGTCGTAATGCAATTCCGTTTCGGCCATGGGACGGTTCTCGCGAAACCACGCCACTATTTTGTCATATCGTTCTTGCAGTTTCATCTTAACTTGTTTTTCTGATAATGTGGGGTT
>CALUIQ010000202.1 GCA_944320735.1 uncultured Bacteroides sp.
CGGCCAATGGAAAACTCCGCCACCATAATAGGAATGCCAAAGAACAGCACACAACCAATATAAATAAGTATAAAGGCCGCGCCCCCATGGTTTCCGGTCTCGTAAGGAAAACGCCAAATGTTGCCTAATCCTACCGCCGAACCGGCCGAGGCCAAGATTACACCCAATTTACTGCCAAAGTTAGCTCTATTACTTTTTGCCGTCATATCGAATTCCTTTCTGTCATTTTGTTGCAAATACGATGTCTTTGGCGGCAAAGATAATAGAAAAGATAGAATGCAGAACTATCTATGAGCTAAATATTTTCTCAATATTCGGAAATGCCCCACCTTCTTCTGTAAAATAATCAAGCGTAACTCATAGCGACAAAGCAAGAAAGCGGCAGGCAAATGACGGTTATCCCGGTACTTCTATAATCGGTACTGCAGTACTTCTATAGAGCGGACTCCAGTACTTCTATATAAGTACTGAGTAGTGCTCTATAGTTCATTCTTTCTGCTTTTTCCTTACATACGGTTCTTTTGCGCGTCTCCCGCTCCCGTCCCTTTATATTTGCTCTTGGTAGCGTTGAATTTGTAGCGGACGGTCAAACTTACGCTTTGGGCGTTCGGTTCGTTGAACATACGCAAGGTACGTACCGATCCGGTATAGAGCAAGCCGTTCATTTTCTGCGTGTTGAAGATGTCGTTGGCTTTCAACTGGAAACTCATCCGACCGTCCCACACTTCTTTATAAAGGCCGGCGTTCATCGTCCACATGTGATCCAATATGCGTGTGTTTTGGCTGTCGCCGGTAGTCATCCAGCGCATGTCGGCTGTCAGCAGGAAACCTGCGGGGAGTTTGAAGTCGTTTCCCCATCCCAGCATGAACAACGGGTGATCTGCGTTTATCGTTCCTCCGGGCGCCTCTGTTTCCAACCATTGCTTGCTCAGCGAAGCCGAAAGTACAGGCGACCAAAATCCGATGGTAGGTGCCGCTGATGCGGAAACGAACAGGGCGTCGTACTCCGGTGCGTTCCGCTTACTCATCAAGGCGATGGTTGGGTCGGCGTCTGAATAAGGTTCGCTGGTGTCGAAAAAGTCGTCCTTGATGTGTTGGTACCCGGCTTGCAGAGTCAGCCATTGATACGATGCTCCCAGGCTGACCGATTGTGTCAGGACAGGACGGAGAAAAGGATTACCGCTTTCGTAGGTGTAGCGGTTGACGTATGAGATGCTGCTGCTCAACATGGAGTAGTAGGGCCGTTTTATTTCTCCCCGGTATTGCAGCATCAGTTGCGCTTTCCCCACCGGGAGGACCAGCGAAGCCGATGGAAATACATTGTGGTACACTTTGCTTTGCTCGTCCATGTGTTTACCGTTTAGGGTATAATCAAAGTTGTCATACTCGTAGCGTATGCCCACTTGAGCATATACTTTACCAAGGCTCCGGGCGTACTCCGCGAAGGCGGCAGCATTTCCTTCCTTTATCTCGTCCACCGTACTGGCTATGACGCCTTCCGGGTTCCGGTAATCCGTTTGTCGGTTCAGGTGTCCGTATTCAGCTCCTATGGTCAGGTTGCCGCCCAGCAGAGGACGTTGTAATACCAGTTTGCCTGCGTAGAATTTATAGTCCGTGTTACTTAGTGTAGTCACAGTACGTTCCGTAAGTGTCCCGCCGGCATCTGTGGTCTCCTCCTGTGTCCGATTGTCCGAATCGGACGATTGCCAAATGGCGTTCCCGTCAAAGTCTAAGCTCCACTCGCCTATCTTCCCGTCGTAATAAAAATCTGCCGTATGGCTGGTGTAACCGCTTCCGCCCCGGCCGATGTTGACGGAGTTCTCGTAGAAAGCATCGTCCTGTTCCACGTCTGTGTCTACAAACGTCCGGTCTTTTCCGTAAGGTTTGTGGCTGATGCGGTAAGTAGCACCCAACGAATGATTTTCGTTGATTACATAGTTCATTCCCAAGTTCCCTGTGAGCGAGTGAGTGCGGCTGCTCACCTTGGTTTGTGCGTCTTGCATCCAGTGCTTGTCCAGATAGGTGTCTTGAATGGTGTGGTGTTCTTTCCAATAATAATTGTCTGAGTAGAACAGCAGCCCGAAGAGGTCGAACCCGCCTTTGCGGTAATTGAAGTTGAACTGCTCCAGCCAGCTTGCTTTTTCGTTATACTCCCCATACAGGCGGTTGTTAAAACCGAAGCCTTCGCCCTGTCGTTTCACGGTGCGGATGCGTACCACCGCTTTTACCGACGCGTCATATCGTGCTCCGGGATTGGTCACCACCTCCACGCTCCGTATTTCGTCGCTGGCCAATTGGTCCAGTTCCGACGCGTCGCGTACCTTGCGTCCGTTGATGTAGTATTCCGGTGCTCCCCGTCCCAATACTTTCAGTCCTTCACCATCGTCCACCAAGCCGGGTAGCTTGCTCAGCACGTCATTGGCCGTTCCCGCTTTGGATAGCGTGCTGTTCTGTATCTGTGTCACCATGGCGTCGCCTTTCAACTGCGTTTTGGGCAAGTCGCCTTTCACCACCACTTCGTCCAGGAGTTGCGTGTCAAACGCCAAACTGATAATGCCTAAGTCGCTTTGCGTGCAAGGTTTATAGGCGGTGTTGTAACCGATGGAGGAAACGCGTGCCAGTAACGGTTTCCTCCATCGGTGGGCGCTTGCAAAGTAAAACTTCCGTCCTCACCGCTCACCGTTCCCGTTACGAAAGTAGAGTCGGGGAGGGAAAGCAGTACGACGTTGGCGTAAGGAAGCGGAACATTGTCTGCGTCCGTCACCTTGCCTGTAAAGGTCTGGCTCTTGGCGCAGACAGCTGTTAGTATGAACAGCAGACTCAGGTAGAATTGTTTCATAAATCAATCTTCTTATGTTGTTTGTTTCAATCTTCGAAATCTTTGCAACTACCGCAGACGGAGTTTTCATAATTTCCCTGGTTTAGAAACCAATATCTTGAGCGGCAAATATAATAGAAAAATAGAATGCAGAACTGTCTATGAGCTAAATATTTTCTCAACATCGCCAAAAGGGTTTACCTTCGTTTGTAAAACAGACGAGCGTAACCCATAGCGGCAAAGTAAGAAAGTAGCAGACAAATGGCGATTTCAGCCGCAACAGGAATCTTACCGTTTGTCAAATACCGCACGACTTGAAACACCAGTATATGTACCAAATACCATTCGTAGGAGAATCGGTTAGTATAACTGAAGAATCGGTTCACCACCTTTATCCCTATTTTATAGAGTATGAATGCTAAAGAGGAATATCCGAATAAAGAAGGTATGTCGTTATAAAGTTTCCACGGAAATCCTAACGTCCCCATTACCCCAGTCACAGCCATCGTAATGACGCATATAGGAATAAGCAACTTCCATTCAGGGATTTCTAAAGCGGAGGGACGTTTGTAGTAGGCTTCAGCTAATTTCATTCCTAAACAGAATTCCCACAAATATTGTAAGAAAAAACTGTTCCATACACGTTCTTCACTATAACCTAATAACCCCACAGTAGTAGACCACGACAAGCTGATAAATAGGGCTATCCAAAATCCCTTTTTCCCTACCCTCATCAATTTGAGAATCAGAGGCCAAGCTAAATAGAACTGAATGATGGTAGACACGAACCACATCTGACCGCCCATAGAGCTTTCCAATTCGGGTACAAACATTTTAAAAAGAAATAGGTTGCCCAACAACGGCATTAAAATTTCTTTACCTTGATATGCCATCCATAGAGCGGTGCATAGGCAGACGATGGCCATGGGCCAATATATACGTCCAAATCTTCGCTTAAGGAAATCTTTATATCCTACAGGCCGGTTCAAGTAGGACAGATAAAGACCGAAACCGGAACAAAGAATAAAAACATGTACACCTGCGCCACCAAAGGCAGAAGCGGTACCAAGCCAATTGGGAATCGGATAGCTTTGCAACAAGTGCATAAGCACAATCGTAAAAATGGAGTAACCGCGCAGGAAATCCACAAGGGTCAGTTTTGAGTATGCCATTCTTCTCATAGCAATAAGCCCAAAACTCCCCGATGGGCCGGTTATATATAATATGGTGTGGCATAAAAAAGAAAAGGCGCAGGAGTCTGTACTTGTTACTCGTTCCACACTTCGAGGCCTTCGCATTGCCCATCATCGTAAAACGAGCAACGCAGAAGCCTACGCCGATAGGTATACATATACACCTCAGGGCACCCTCCCACCGCATGGAGAGGGCACACCAAGGGCTATAACCATATCCCGCAGACATCTACCGTTGCCTTGCTTTGACGATGATTCAAGAAGTTGCGAAGTTCCGAAGTGTCAAAAACAAAACGCTAAGTAAACGTCTTTCTCAATATGTCCGTTCCCCATCCTCCCGCTTCTACAAAAGAAGTCTGGAAAAAGGAAACGCGGCAAAGTTAAGTATTAATTTTAGAATAATCAAAAAAATGAGACTCGACTTACGGCGGGAGTGTGCAGTTGCGCGCAAAGCCCGCAAAATTCCCATTTAATCTCCCGCCCCGTCTGGTTTAATCTCCCGTCCCTTCCCTTTAAATCAAAAAGGTGCTCTCTTTAAATGAAAATCATCCGGTGTTTCCCTTCGCAAGAGGCGGTGAAAGGACACGGAAGAAGCGGCGCTTTGTGTCGGATAAACCTATGGTTTGCGCTGTCCGGCCGATGTTTCACACGCTACAAGAAGTTTTGCTGATGTATGTTTCACGCTTTCACGGCCTCTCAACTGCCTGATTTTGAATTGAATGCTGTGAAAGATGTACCTTTCACGGATGTTTCACCTCTTCGTTTGAGTGAAGGATGCGGGATGTCCCCTTTGGAACCGGTTCTGTACGATTTTGGCACATACTATGTACGATTTTACCCTATTGCGTGAAACATGTCCGAGTGTGGAAGGAAGGCATGTTTCACAACATGTTGCTGAAAATCAATAAGATGAAAGATGGTGAAAGCGTGAAACTTTCACCGGGTGAAAAGTCTCTTTGGGTTGTGCAAAGTTCCTCTTTACGATGCTGAAGTCCCTCTTTACGGACGTAAAGACCGTCTTTAGCAAGGCAAATGGGGTTTGCTTACTTAAGACAGGCTGCATCTCAACAAAACAAAATCAAGCAAGCTTGTTTGTTTTGTGTTCGATTTGCACTATCTTTGCCGCAAACTATGGATAGATTATGACATTCAAAGAATTCTTTTCTTTCCGGAAGAACAAACTCTTCTGGGGTAACATAGCTGCCATGATTATCGTGGTAGTAGGTTTGGTGTTCGGTGTGCTGAAGGCATTGGATGTGTACAC